>NZ_JBFUJP010000023.1:0-89957 GCF_056401315.1 Rhodococcus sp. P4_F5
CTCGACCATGGCGGTCAACGGCTGCGCCGGCTACGCGCAGGCCCGCTCCTTCGCGACCGTCACGGTGAACACCGACACCGTCACCAGCACCACCACCCTGTGGGGCCAGCCCTTCAGCATCGGCTGAGACAGCCACATCCGTTCCGGCCCCGCCTCGTTCACCGAGGCGGGGCCAGACGCGTTCAGGCGCTGAGGTACCCGCGCAGGACGGCGGTGACGTCGGTGATCTGCTGCACCGGGACGCGCTCGTCGCGCTTGTGCGCCAGGTTCGGGTCGCCGGGTCCGTAGTTCACCGCGGGGATGCCCAGCGCGGAGAAGCGGGACACGTCGGTCCAGCCGTACTTGGCCCGGAACTGCCCGCCCGCGGCCTCGATCAGCGCGGCCGCCGCCGGGGCGCCAAGACCGGGCAGCGCGCCGGGCGAGGAGTCGGTCACCTCGAGGTCGAGGTCCAGGCCACCGAGCACCTCGCGGACGTGCGCGATCGCCTGCTCGACGCTGCGGTCCGGCGCGAACCGGAAGTTGACGTCCACGTCGGCCGCGTCGGGCACCACGTTGCCCGCCACGCCCCCGGAGATCCGCACCGCCGACAGCCCCTCCCGGTACACGCAGCCGTCGATGTCCACCGACCTCGGCTGGTAATCCGCGAGCCGCGCGAGGAGCGGGGCCAGCTTGTGGATCGCGTTGTCCCCCAGCCAGGACCGCGCCGAGTGTGCGCGGATGCCGGACGCGGTGAGCCGCACCCGCAGGGTGCCCTGACAGCCGGCCTCGATGAAGCCGCCGGACGGCTCGCCCAGGACGGCGACGTCTGCCTGCAGCCACTCGGGCAGCTCGCGCTCGATGCGGCCGAGCCCGTTGTACTGCGCGGCGATCTCCTCGCAGTCGTAGAACACCAGCGTCAGGTCGTGCGCGAGGTCGGAGACGGTCGCGGCCAGGTGCAGGAACACCGCGTCGCCGGACTTCATGTCGACGGTGCCGCAGCCGTGCAGCACGTCGCCCTCCGCCGTGTCCACGGTGCGCCGGCTCGGCACGTTGTCCGCGATCGGCACGGTGTCCAGATGCCCGGCCAGCATCACCCGGCTGGGCAGGCCGCGGTTGGTGCGGGCCAGCACCGAATTGCCGCTGCGGATCACCTCGAAGCCCGTCGTCTGCTCGCGCAACGCGGCCTCTACCACGTCGGCGATCAGCGATTCGTCCTGGGAGACGCTGGGGATGTCCACCAGCGCGGCGGTCAGGTCAATGGGGTCGGCGTGCAGGTCCAGGCGAGGCAGTGAGGTCACCCGACCAGGTTAGGCGGCTCCGCCGCGAGCAGCAGGCCCACTCCCCCGACCCGAATCGCCCCCGTGAGCCCCGTGCGTCCCCGTCGTGCCGTCATCCGCGTGTCCCTTCGTCGACCAAGATCATCTCGTCACTGCCGGTTCCACGGACGCGGGCCGGTAGGGGTTCACCGGCCCGGCCGGTACCCTGACTGCCCGTGAGCATTCAGGGAGCATCTGCAGTCGGCATCGCAAACGTGACCACGGGCGGCGTCGTCCTCGACACCTGGTACCCCGAGCCCGCCCTCGGCGAGTTCGCCCAGGCCGGGACCGTCGTACTCGACGCCGGCGACGTGCCCGCCGAGCTGTCCGCGCTGACCGGCGAGGACGAGGCCCGCGGGGTCCGTCAGGTCGCGGTCCGCGTGACCATCGCCGACCTGACCGCCGCCCCCCTCGACGCGCACGACGCCTACCTGCGCCTGCACCTGCTCTCGCACCGCCTGGTCCAGCCGCACGGTCTGAACCTCGACGGCGTCTTCGGCCTCCTCGCGAACGTGGTGTGGACGAACTTCGGCCCCTGCGCGGTCGAGGGCTTCGAGCTGGTCCGCGCCAAGCTGCGCGCCCGCGGCCCGGTCACCGTCTACAGCGTGGACAAGTTCCCGCGTCTGGTCGACTACGTGGTCCCGTCCGGCGTGCGGATCGCCGACGCGGACCGGGTCCGTCTCGGCGCGCACCTGGCGTCGGGCACCACCGTCATGCACGAGGGCTTCGTGAACTTCAACGCCGGCACCCTCGGCAACTCGATGGTCGAGGGCCGCATCTCGGCCGGCGTGGTCGTCGACGACGGATCCGACGTCGGCGGCGGCGCGTCGATCATGGGCACCCTCTCCGGTGGCGGCAAGGAGGTCATCTCGGTGGGCAAGCGCTGCCTGCTGGGCGCGAACTCCGGCCTCGGCATCTCGCTCGGCGACGACTGCGTCGTCGAGGCGGGCCTCTACATCACCGCGGGCACCAAGGTGCAGGGCCCGGACGGCACCGTCGTCAAGGCCAAGGACCTCAACGGCACCTCCAACATCCTGCTGCGCCGCAACTCCGTCAGCGGCGCGGTCGAGGTCGTCGCGCGCAAGGGCACCGGCGTCGAGCTGAACGCCGCCCTGCACRCGAACGACTGATGACCGCGAACTCGACCTCCCCGGCGCCGCTCGAGGAGCAGGGCGACGCCARCCACCTCGGCCACGGGCTCAAGGTCCGTCATCTGACGATGATGGGCCTSGGGTCCGCCATCGGGGCCGGCCTGTTCCTGGGCACCGGCGTGGGCATCGCGAAGGCCGGCCCCGCCGTGCTGATCTCGTACGTGATCGCCGGCATCGTGGTGATCGCGGTGATGCGGATGCTCGGCGAGATGGGTGCCGCGATCCCCGCCAGCGGGTCGTTCAGCCACTACGCCCGGATCGGCATCGGCGAGTGGGCCGGCTTCACGATGGGCTGGCTGTACTGGTTCATGCTGATCATGGTGCTCGGCGCCGAGATCACCGGTGCCTCGGCGATCGTGCACGGCTGGCTGCCCGGCGTGCCGCAGTGGGTGGTCGCGCTGGTCTTCGTCACCTTCTTCGCGGTGGTGAACCTGGCCAAGGTGAGCAACTTCGGCGAGTTCGAGTTCTGGTTCGCCGCCATCAAGGTCGCGGTCATCATCGCCTTCCTGGTGATCGGTGTGCTGCTGGTCTTCGGGCTGCTGCCGGACACCGACCCGGTCGGGTTCACGAACCTGTTCGGCCAGGGCGGCTTCATGCCGAACGGCTTCGCGGGCATCGCCGCTGGCCTGCTCGTGGTCGCGTTCGCGTTCGGCGGCATCGAGATCGTGACGATCGCCGCGGCCGAGTCGAAGGACCCCGAGCACTCGATCGCCACGGCTGTGCGCAGCGTGGTGTGGCGCATCAGCGTGTTCTACATCGGCTCGATCGCGATCATGGTGCTGGTGCTGCCCTGGAATTCGCCGCAGCTGCAGAGCGGCCCCTTCGTGGCAGTCCTGAACCAGGCGCACATCTCCTACGTGGCCGGTTTCATGGAACTGGTGGTCGTGGTGGCGCTGCTGTCGGCCTTCAACGCCAACGTCTACGGCACCTCCCGGATGGCCTATTCGCTCGCCCGTCGCGGCGACGGTCCAGCGCTGCTGGGCGGCCTCTCCAAGACCGGGGTGCCGACCAATGCGGTGCTGCTCTCGGTGTTCTTCGGCTTCGTCAGCGTGCTGCTGAACTGGCTGCTGCCGGACTCGCTGCTGTCGATCCTGCTCAACGCTGTCGGCGCCGCGCTGCTGGTGATCTGGATCTTCATCGTGGTCTCCCAGCTGCGACTGCGCCGGCGGCTCGAGGCCGAGGGCAAGCTGACCCTGCGGATGTGGGGCTTCCCCTACCTGAGCTGGGCCACCCTGGCCGCCCTGATCGGGCTGATCCTGTTGATGCTCACCGACGCCGACGCCCGCAACCAGCTGATCTCCACGACGGTGCTGTTTCTGGTGATCGCCGGGCTGTCCGTGCTCAACGCGAGGCGGCGCAAGGCCGCACTCTGACCGCCTCGCCCGACGGGCAGCGGACGGACACACAGGCGGCCCGGAGCGGACCTCCGGGCCGCCTGTGCCTCGGTCCCGCTCAGCGCGCGGTGAAGCCGCCGTCGATCGACAGCGCCGCACCGGTGACGAACGACGCCTCGTCGCTCAGCAGGAACGCGACGAACGGTGCGATCTCGTCCGGCTGTGCAACGCGGTTGACCGGGTGCAGGGCGGCTATCTGCGCCATCGCCTCGTCGGTGGGTGCCATGGACCCGCGGGAGAGCGGCGTGTCGACCCCTCCGGTGGTGATGGCGTTGACCCGGACGCCCCGCTCGGCAACCTCCAGCGCGACGGACCTGGTCAGGCCCACGACGGCGTGCTTGGCGGCGACGTAGGGCGCGACCTCGGGGAGCGCGACGACACCCAGGTTCGACGCGTTGTTGACGATCGCCCCGCGGGTCTCGAGGACCGCGGGAATCTGGTGCTTGAGGCAGTTGAAGACGCTGGTGACGTTCTGCGCGAGCTCCGCGTCCCAGTCGGCACCGTCGATACCGGATACCGGACCGGACGCATTGACGCCGCCCGCGTTGTTGAATGCCCCGTCCAGCCTCCCGAACTCGGCGACCGCGGCGGTGACCAGCGCCGCGGCATCCGCCTCCACCGACACATCCGCCGGCACGAAGATCGCGGTACCGCCGGCGGCGCGGATGTTCCGGGCAGCGTCTTCGCCGACGTCCCTGCGGCGAGCCCCGAGCACGACCGCGGCGCCCTCCGCCGTGAGCCGCCGGGCAACCGCGAGACCGATGCCGGAGGTGCCGCCGGTGACGATGAAGACCTTGGAGTCCAGGCGCGAAGACATGGTGAGTCCTTTCGGGAGATCTGCTGAAGGTGGCGACGTGGTCGCCTGAATCAGACTGCGAAATCCCGGGACTCGGCGCTGGCGGGAATCGGACGACGCGTTTGGCGAGCGCGTCTCGTCGGGTTGGCGCCGGATACGCCGTAGTGTCGGCGCGATCTACGTCCGTCGTCGAACAGGAGACCGGCAGTGAGCTTTGTCCTGGTCGAGCGGCCCCGCGAGAATGTGGCCCTGGTGACCCTCAACCGCCCGGAGCGGATGAATGCCATGGCCTTCGACGTGATGGTCCCGCTCAAGGAGTCCCTCGAGTCGATCAGCAACGACAACTCGGTGCGTGCGGTGGTGCTCACCGGCGCGGGCCGCGGGTTCTGCTCCGGAGCCGACCAGTCCTCCGCCGGCAGCCCGCCGCACATCGACGGCCTGACCAGGCCGTCGATCGCGCTGCGCGCCATGGAGATCCTCGATGACGTGGTGCTGGCGATCCGCCGCATGCACCAGCCGGTGATCGCCGCCGTCAACGGCGCCGCCATCGGCGGCGGGTTCTGCCTGTCGCTGGCCGCGGACATCCGGCTGGCCTCGCGCGACGCCTACTTCCGGGCGGCGGGCATCAACAACGGGCTGACCGCCAGCGAACTCGGTCTGAGCTATCTGCTGCCGCGCGCGATCGGCTCGTCGAGGGCGTTCGAGATCATGCTCTCCGGCCGGGACATCGACGCATCCGAGGCCGAACGGATCGGCCTGGTCTCCCGCCTGGTCGACGGCCCCGACCTGCTCGACGAGTCGTTCACACTGGCGGAACGGATCGCGGCCTTCTCCCGGCCCGGTGTGGAGCTGACCAAACGGACGCTGTGGTCGAGCCTGGACGCGTCGTCGATGGCCCAGCACATGAACCAGGAGGGACTGGGCCAGCTGATGGTCCGGCTGATGACCGACAACTTCGAGGAGGCCACCCTCGCGCGGCGGGAGAAGCGGGAGCCGGTGTTCCGGGACAGCAAGTAGGTCGGCCGGGCCTGGTGCCATCCGCATCGTTGCCATCCCCCAGGCACGAACAACCGGTAGCGACGGATACGCCTCGCAGTGAAATCGGGAGGCGACAGTTGGCCGGACGTAAGCGTTGGTCATGGCGAGCGGTGGTGGTTGCGCTGACCGCAGCCGCTGCGGTCACATGGCTGGTAGCCGTCGTGACCGTCGACATCCGCCGTGCGCCTGATGCGAATTGCATCGCTGTCGACTCCAGCTTGATGGACGTGATCGTAGGTAAGCCGGCCTCCGACCCCCTCGAGCCGCTCGAGGCGGTCGCTGTCCGCGACCCCTGGACCCGCAGCAAGGCGTCCGTGTCGCCATTCGACAACTACTACGCAATCGCCATGCAGTTCCGGAGGAGCGACGGTTCGACATCCCACGGCGTGTGGGGATTGGGCGGGGGCTCACTTCCCCCTGAGGGGCAGGCGCTGAAGGTGATCGCCGACAGCGCACCGCTCGTCAGTGTGGACCAATCAGCCCGGCAGAGCACCGTCTGGCCAGAGACCGAGATGCATTTTCCAGAGGACGCCAACGCGGTGAAGGAAGCCCGACGATGCCTGGCCTCCAGATCATGACCGGGCGAGTCACGAACAGGAAGATTTCCGGTTCACATACCTTTTGACCAGCATAAATACACTAGAAATCGAATGTGCGTGCGAGTAGAATTTGATGTATGAAACTCGACGCCATGCTCACCGACCCTGCCCGGGTCGAGGCATGGCGACTCGACGAATCCGAGATTGTGGCCGCGGTACCCGAGCTGGTTCAGGACATGCGCAGACGCGACGCGCTCCTCGTCCGACTCGTCCACGAGGCCGATCAAAGATGCCTGCCCGAACACGCCGGTGCCGCCGACACCACCTCCTGGCTCGCCGGCACCACCCGGATGCACCCCGCCCACGCCTCGCAGATCGTCCGTCTCTCCCGAGAACTCCCCCTGCACTCCCAGATGGCCGAGGTACTGGACGACGGACGGATCGAACTCGCCCACGTCCAGGTGATCGTCAACTTCCTGGACCGACTCGCGAAACTCACCCGCGACTTCGACATCGACCCGGCACCCGACGGAACCGACTGGGAGCACCCAGACCCCGACAGCGGACGTGCCGACGACTGCGAGGCCTACCTGCTCATCGCCGCCCGCGCCGAAGACCCCACACAGCTGCGCAAGCGGGCCCGCGAGATGGAGATCTACTTCGAACGCGATAACGACCTCCCCTCCGACGGCGAGAACCCCGAACTCAACGAGTTCTTCGCCAGCACCACGCTCGGCGGGCGGATGCTCGTGAAGGGCAGCTTCGACGCCGAGACCGGCGAAGCCCTGCAGACCGCGTTGTCAGCTCTGTCGAAGCCGCACCCGAGCACCGACGACTACGGCCACCCCATCCGGGACGACCGCTCCGCCGCCAAACGCCGCGCCGACGCCCTCGAACAGATCATCCGCGGGCACCTCGACGCGGCCCGCGGGCCGATGGAAGGCGGCGAACGACCGCACGTCACGGTGACGATCGACGTAGACGCACTACGGGATGCGGTGTCCGCGACAGCGAAGGTGCCCGTGACCGGGGCATGGGTCGGAACAGGCTGGGACTACCACTCCGACAACGCAACCGGACCCATCGGCAGCGAACCTGGTGAAAGCTGCTCAGATGTCAGGCCCCCGCGGCACTACCGCCGCAGAAGGCACGCCACCATGCCCTGGGCCGGCCCCGTCTCCGCCGCCATCGCCGCCCGCATCTCCTGCGACGCGCAGGTCACCCCGATCTTCGTCGACCGGGGCGGCAACCCCCTCGACGTCGGCCGAACCACCCGCATCATCTCCCCGAAACTACGGAAAGCACTCGTGGCGCGGGACTGCGGCTGCGCGTTCCCCGGCTGCGGGCGCCCCGCCGCCTGGACCGACGCCCACCATATTCAGCACTGGTCCAAGCGGCCCCACTGCATTGTCGAACCTGGTGCTGCTCTGCAAGAAGCACCACACGATCGTCCACAAGAACCACTGGGCAGTGGCCATCGGCGATGACCGCCATCCTTGGTTCACACCCCCAGCCTGGGTGGACCCGTTGCGAAGACCACGGCCGGCTCACAACCGGCGCGTGATCCACGGGCCTGACCCACAGGCACAGGCCTGAACACTCACCCACAACCAGACCGGTTGCGGCCGAGACACACTCGGCCGCAACCGGTCTGCGCTGTCCGACAGGCCGACTGTCAGCCGCCCTGACCGGGCTCCAGCCCAATCGCGATGACCCGCTCCGGGTGGATGCGGATAAGCTCCGGCGACATACCCGGAGCCCACGGCGCCACCCCGGTCAACGCCTCCGCCCGACCGCGGATCTCCACGCACCGCACCACCCACGGCTGGACCGAGGCCAGGTCGTCCACCACGAACGCGACCCGGTCGTTGGTCGCGAGGTTCCGGAACTTCTTGCTGGCGACCAGATTCCGGCCACCGATGTCGATGGTGCCGAGTTCTGCGTTGTAGCGGAACCCGACCGGACGGTTCTGCGGCGCGCCACGCGGGTTGACCGTCGCCAGCCTGCCGAGTCGCTGCGTATCGAGGTAGGCGATCTGGTCCGCGCGAGTGTCACCGAGGCTTCTGTCATGACAATCTCCCGTCGCCGAGTCCATGCAGCCGTCACGCTAGGACCTCGACCTCGGTTCAGGTCAAGCCCGCCGCGCCCGCATCTCTCGTCGGCACAGTTCCCCGAAGACCCCCGCCGCCACCACGAAGAACACCAGCCCCACGAGTGGTCCCAGGAACACCCCGGCGACGACGGCCGTCACCGCGAACAACGCGACCTGCACGTACAGCCTGGCCGGATTCGGCAGTCGGCGGCCCGACGTCGGCGCCATCCACACCGCCCAGACAGCCGCCGCAACCACCGGCAGCGCCACCGCAAATATCACCTTCCCGAGCAGCGAATCCGTCGACGCGGCGCCAGCCAGCGCCAGCAACACCAGCATCGACAACTCGCAAAGGAAGGAGACGACCTCGAGCGGGCCGACCCGCGGCACCGCGGTGGCATCGCGCACCTCGTGCGCCCTGCTCACTGCTCGGCCATTCCGACGTTGACGACGACCTTTCCGAAGTTGCGGCCCGCGAGCATCCCGATGAACGCCTCGGGCGCATTCTCCAGGCCGTCCACGATGTCCTCGCGGTACTGCATCCGCCCCTGGTGGATCCACTCGGACATCTCGCCGATGAAGTCGGCGTACATCGCGCCGACGAATTCGCTCTGGATGAACCCCCGCAGGGTGAGGCTCTTGGTGAGGATGTGACTCATCAGCGCGGGCGCCCGGTCCGGCCCCTCCGGCCGCGTGGTCAGGTTGTACTGCGACACCAACCCACACACCGGCACCCGGGCGTAGGTGTTGAGCCGCGGCAGCACCGCGTCCCACACCGCCCCGCCGACGTTCTCGAAGTACACGTCGATGCCGTCCGGGACGGCGGCGGCCAACTGGTCGACGAAGTCCGGCGCACGGTGGTCGACGGCCGCGTCGAAGCCCAGTTCCGCCAGGTACGCACACTTCTCCGGCCCACCCGCGATCCCGACGGCCCGGGCGCCCTTGATCTTCGCGATCTGGCCGACCGCGGAACCCACCGGCCCGGTCGCGGCGGCCACCACCACCGTCTCGCCCGGCTGCGGCTTACCGATCGCCAGCAGACCGGCATAGGCGGTGAAACCCGGCATCCCCAGCACCCCGAGCGCCATCCGCGGCGGCCCCAGTCGCGGGTCCAGCTTGCGGACGTGGTGGGCGTCCGCGGCCGCGTACTCCTGCCATCCCGAGAACGCCAGCACGACGTCGCCCTCGGCGAATCCCGGTTCCCTGGACTCGATCACGTCACACACGGTGCCGCCGACCATCACGTCACCCACCGCCATCGGCGCGGCGTAGGACTTCGCGTCGCTCATCCGGCCGCGCATGTACGGGTCCAGTGAGAGATACCTGGTCTTGAGCAGCAACTGCCCGTCGCTGATCGACGGGATCGGTGCCGACTCGATCCGGAAGTCGGACCTCTGCGGCTCCCCTACGGGACGTGACGCGAGCACGATACGGGTGTTCTCGGCAGGCAGGGTCATGCTTCCTGAGGCTAGTCCCGTCGGACGCGAAATGCGCTGCACACGCACCGGCGCTCCACGCTTCAGCCCAGCAGCTTCTTCTGCACCTTGCCCATCGCGTTGCGCGGCAGCGAGTCCACCACCCGCACCTCGCGGGGCCGCTTGTGCGCCGACAGTTCACCGGCCACGTGCGCGATCAGCGCGTCCGGGTCGACGCCCTCGCCCACCACGTACGCCACCAGTCGCTGCCCGAGGTCGGCGTCGGGCAACCCGACCACCGCCACCTCGCGCACCGTCGGATGCCCGAGCAGCGAGGTCTCCACCTCGCCCGCCCCGATCCGGTAGCCCCCGGACTTGATCAGGTCGGTCGACTCCCGGCCGACGATCCGGTGGAACCCGCCCTCGTCGATCGCCGCCACGTCGCCGGTCTTGAACCAGCCGTCCTCGGTCCAGCACTCGGCGGTGGCGTCAGGCCGGTTCAGGTACCCGTCGAAGAGCATCGGCCCGCGCACCTGCAGACCGCCGATCGACTCGCCGTCGTGCGGCACCGGCGCCCCGTCCTCGTCGACGAGCCGGGTCGTCACCCCCGTCACCGGCAGCCCCACCCAGCCGGGCCTGCGTTCGCCGTCCGCACGGGTGCTCAGCGTGATCATCGTCTCGCTCATCCCGTAGCGCTCGATCGGCGTCAGACCGGTCAGCGCGACCAGTCGCTCGAACACCGGGACCGGCAGCGGGGCACTGCCGGAGACCAGCAACCGCGCGCCGGCGAGGGCCCGGGCCGACTCCTCGTCGCGGGCCACCCGCGACCACACCGTCGGCACCCCGAAGTACATCGACCCGCCGGCCCGCGCGTAGGCCTCGGGTGTGGGGCTGACGGTGTGCACGAGGCGGCTGCCCACCCGCAGCGGACCGAGCAGACCCAGGATCAGCCCGTGCACGTGGAAGAGCGGAAGGCCGTGCACCAGTGTGTCGTTCGAGGTCCACTGCCACGCCTGCGCCAACGCGTCCAGCCCGGCGGCGATCGCTTGGCGGCTCAGCAGCACGCCCTTGGGCGGCCCGGTGGTGCCGGAGGTGTAGAGGACGAAGGCGATCGACGAGGGGCGCGGTTCCGGGTGCCCGTGCCAGTCGCGGGCATTCACCCGCACCGGGACGACCGGCAGGTCACCTGCTCGGGAACTCTGCGCATCGTCACTGCCCTCGGGGGCCTGCCCGAGCCAGGCCTGGGCGCCCGAGTCGGACAGGATGTGTGCGATTTCCGCGGGACCGGAGTCGGGCGGCACCGGTACCACCGTGACCCCCGCGAACAGGCAGCCGACGACCGCGATCACCGTTGCGGCGCTCGGCGTCGCGAGGACGGCGACCCGCTGGGCTCCGGCGATGCGCCGGGCCAGGGCCCCGGCACCCCCGACGATGTCGCTGCGGGAGAGCACATCGTCGCCGATCCGGACGGCGTCGGGCAGGTCGTCGCCCCGGGCGACGGCGAGGGGGTTCAGTGAACTCAGGAGCACGCCGCCCRGCGTCTCACACCGCGGCGGACGGCCCGTGGACCAGATCAGCCGTGCGTCACCAGCGAACGCAGGAAGAAGGTGAGATTGGCGGGCCGTTCGGCGAGACGCCGCATGAAGTAGCCGTACCACTGCGCCCCGTACGGCACGTACACCCGCACCTGGTCACCCTCGGCCGCCAGCCGCGCCTGCTCGACGTCCCGGATCCCGTAGAGCATCTGGTGCTCGAACTCCGCCGGACCGCGGCCCACCTGCCCCACCAGGTCCTGCGTCTGTTCGATCACCACCGGGTCGTGCGAGGCGACCATCGGGTAGCCCCGGCCCCGCATCAGAATCTCCAGGCACCGCAGATACGACGCGTCGACCTCCGAGCGGCGTTGGTATGCAACCGATTCCGGCTCGTCGTACGCCCCCTTGCACAGCCGGATCCGCGAGCCCGCCACGGCGAGGTCCCGGCAGTCCCCCTCGGTCCGGCGCAGGTAGGCCTGCAGCACCGCCCCCAGCCAGTGGAAGTCGGCCCGTAGCTCGGTCACCACGGCGAGTGTCGCGTCGGTGGTGGTGTGGTCCTCCGCGTCGACGGTCACCCACACGCCCGCGGCCTGCGCCGCCGTGCACAGCGCGTGGGCGTGCTCGCGTGCCACCCGGAGACCGTCCCGCGGCAGCGCCAGGCCGAGCGCGGACAGCTTCACCGACACCTCCAGGCGGCGGACGCCGCCGACCGTGGCCTCGGGTTGGTCGGCGAGTTCGCTCAGCAGCGCGCGGTACTCGGCGAGCGCCGCGCGGGCCTGCTCCGGCTCGGTGGTGTCCTCCCCCAGGTGGTCGATGCTGATCGACCGGCCCGAGTCGAGGATCGTGCGGGCGGCCGCCAGTGCGGCCGGCCGGTCCTGCCCCGCGACGAACCGGGTGACGATGGACCGGGTGACCGGGGCCCGGGTGATCGCCGACTTCATCCGCGGCGAACGGGCCGCGGCGAGGATCGCCGGCCGCAGCGGGTTGCCCAACGCCCCGGACACGGCGATCAGTCCCGCGGTCCCATGTGCGGGTACCGATAGTCGGTCGGCGGGACGAAGGTCTCCTTGACCGTGCGGGCCGACGTCCAGCGCAGCAGGTTGATCGGCGAGCCGGCCTTGTCGTTGGTGCCCGATGCCCGCGCCCCGCCGAACGGCTGCTGCCCCACCACCGCGCCGGTCGGTTTGTCGTTGACATAGAAGTTTCCCGCCGCGAATCGTAGTGCGGCACCGGCTCTCTCGATCGCCGCCCG
This sequence comes from Rhodococcus sp. P4_F5, assembly GCF_056401315.1. NCBI lineage: Bacteria > Bacillati > Actinomycetota > Actinomycetes > Mycobacteriales > Nocardiaceae > Rhodococcus > Rhodococcus sp. P4_F5. Next base: position 12,508 of record NZ_JBFUJP010000023.1, read on the forward strand.
GTCGTCGGCGATCACCGAGCCGGTGAGCGCGTACGGGGCGGTGGTGTCGACGATGTCGAGGACCGACTCGAACGCGTCGGGCGCCGAGTCGTCGTAGACGTACAACGAGAGCAGCGGTCCGAAGTACTCGGTGGCGAAACACTCGTCGCCGGGGTCGTCCGCGAGCAGCACAGTGGGCCTGACGAAGAAGCCCTCGGTGTCGTCGTACTTCCCGCCGACGGCGACACTCACCCCCTCGGCCCCGCGGGCCCGTTCGATGGCAGCGACGTTCTTCTCGTACGCGGCCCGGTCGATCAGGGCGCCGCCGAAGTTCGACAGGTCGGTGACGTCGCCGTAGCTGAGTTGGTCGACCTCGGCGAGGAAGTCGTCACCCATCTCCGCCCACACCGACGCGGGCACGTAGGCCCGCGAGGCAGCGGAACACTTCTGGCCCTGGTACTCGAAGGCGCCGCGTACCAGTGCCGTCCGCAGCACGTCCGGGTTGGCGGACGCGTGCGCCACCACGAAGTTCTTGCCGCCGGTCTCCCCGACGAGTCGCGGGTAGCCGTGGTAGCGGTCGATGTTGGAGGCGACCTCGCGCCACAGGTGCTGGAAGGTCTTCGTCGAACCGGTGAAGTGAACGCCAGCCAACCGCGGATCACCCAGTGCCACATCCGATACCGCGGCCCCGGGGCCTGTCACCAGGTTGATGACACCCGGCGGCAGGCCGGCCTCCTCGAGCAGCCGCATCGTCCAGTAGGCCGCCAGCGTCTGGGTGGTCGACGGCTTCCACACCACGGTGTTGCCCATCAGCGCCGGCACCGTCGGCAGGTTGCCCGCGATCGCCGAGAAGTTGAACGGGGTGACGGCGTACACGAACCCCTCCAGCGGGCGGTACTCCATCCGGTTCCACACCCCCGGACCCGACATCGGCTGGTCCGCCAGGATCTGCCGGGCGAAGTGCACGTTGAACCGCCAGAAGTCGACGAGCTCGCACGGCGCGTCGATCTCCGCCTGCTGCACCGACTTCGACTGTCCGAGCATCGTTGCCGCGGCGATGGTCTCGCGCCACGGCCCGGCCAACAGGTCGGCCGCGCGCAGCAGCACCGCGGCCCGCTCGTCGAAGGGCAGGTCCCGCCAGGCCGGACCCGCCGCGACCGCGGCCTCCACCGCGGCGTCGGCGTCCTCGTGGGTGGCGGAGGTCAGGGTGCCGAGCACGGCGGAGTGCCGGTGCGGCTGCACCACGTCGATCCAGTCGCCCGAACCCTGCCGGTGGACGCCGCCGATGACGTGCGAGAGCGGTGTCGGTTCGGCGGCCAGGTCCGCGAGCTTCGAGGCCAACCGCGTCCGCTCGGGACTGCCCGGTGCGTAGGAGTGCACCGGCTCGTTGCCCGGACGAGGAACCTGTGTGACGGCATCCATGCTGCCTCCTGCCCACGGTGACGCTCCCGGGACGGTGCCCCGGCAACGAGGTACTCCGCCCCCAGGCTAGCGCAGCGACAGCGCGCAACAGGAAGGACGCGGGGTCGTTCCCGCTGACAGCCAGACGCGTCAGCGCTGGAGGCGTCCCGCCGCGGCCGCGATCCGCTCGTCCGTACCGGTCAGCGCGATCCGCACGTGCTGTCCGCTGCCCGGACCGTAGAAGTCCCCGGGCGCGACCAGGATGCCGCGGTCGGCGAACCAGTCCACGGTGTCGCGGCAGGGCTCGCCGCGGGTCGCCCACAGGTACAGCCCGGCCTCGGAGTTGTCCACGGTGAACCCGGCGTCCCGCACGGCACCGAGCAGCACCTCACGGCGCATCCGGTACCGCTCACGCTGCTCGTCCTCGTGGTCGTCGTCGCTCAGCGCCGCGGTCATCGCGGCCTGCACGGGCAGCGGCATGATCATGCCGGCGTGCTTGCGTACCTCGAGCAGCTCCGCGACCAGTGCCGGGTCGCCGGTGACGAAGCCGGCCCGGTAGCTGGCCAGGTTGGACGTCTTCGACAGCGAGTGCACGGCCAGCAGGCCAGTGTGGTCGCCGTCGCAGACCCGCGGGTCGAGGACGGAGTAGCCCTCCGCCTCCCAGGTCAGCCCGAGGTAGCACTCGTCGGAGACCACGATCGCGCCGCGCTCGCGGGCGAACTCGACCGTCTTGCGCAGGTGGTCGATGCCGAGCACCTTGCCGGTCGGGTTCGACGGCGAGTTCACGAAGATCAGCGCCGGGCTCTCCGGTCCCAGCCGGGTCATCCCGTCGGCACGCAGCACCCGGCAACCGGCCAGCAGACCGCCGACCTCGTAGGTCGGGTACGCGACCTCGGGAATGACGACCAGGTCGTCCGGCCCGAGCCCGAGCAGCCGCGGCAGCCAGGCGATCATCTCCTTGGTGCCGAGCGCGGGCAGCACCGCATCGGGATGCAGTCCGGTGACCCCGTACCGGCGCGCCAGCGCCCCGACCGCGGCAGCCCGCAGCTCGGGGGTGCCGTGCGTCGTCGGGTACCCGGGCACCTCCGACACCGAGGCCAGGGCCTCGCGGATCAGCGGCGCGACCGGGTCGACCGGGGTACCGACGGACAGGTTGACGATCCCGTCAGGGTGCGACTCCGCCTTCGCCTTGGCGGCGGCGAGGGAGTCCCAGGGAAAGTCGGGCAGAGCATGCGAGACGGCCGAGCGAGGCAATTTAGTCCTCGCCCATGGGCGGAAGTGCCTTGATGAACGGCGGGTCGTAGTCGACCTTGCCCAGCTTGGCTGCGCCGCCCGGCGACCCCAACTCCACGAAGAAGTCGACGTTCGCGCTGACGTAGTCGTTCCACTGGTCCGGGACGTCGTCCTCGTAGAAGATCGCCTCGACGGGGCAGACCGGCTCACAGGCGCCGCAGTCCACGCACTCGTCGGGGTGGATGTAGAGCATCCGGCCGCCCTCGTAAATACAGTCGACAGGGCATTCCTCGATGCAGGCCTTGTCAAGCACATCTACGCACGGTTCAGCAATCGTGTAGGGCACTGCCGCTCCCCTTGCCTTTCTCCACGGACCGGATGTTCTGGGCGCGTTTCAAGCTAAACGCCCAGGGCCTCCTAGTATCACCCTTCCTCGGGACCAACGCCCGCGCAGGGTGCCCTCAGCACACGGGCTCCCGATCTCAGACGGTGCTGCCCCTGCGCTCGGTGGCGTCCACCGCACCGCGGACCGTGTGCCCGTCGACCCACCGCATGGCCATCACCGCCGCCTCCACCAGTGCGCCCCGTTCACCCAGGTAGTCGGCGACCGCACCGACGAACGGCACGCGGCCGAGCACCTGGTACGGCCGGGCCGGCAACGGCCGCTTGTGCAGTTCGTCGGGGATCGCCCGCAGCGTCCGCGCCGTGTTCCACATGCCGCCGAGCATCGCGAACGGCTTCCAACCGTAGCGCGCCGGAGCATCCTCGCGCGGGTTCGTCAGCTCGGTCCGGGCGTCGGTCTCGCGCTGGCACAGCACCGAGGCCAGCAGGTCGACCTGCGCGCTGCGCTCGGTCACCCCCAGCTCCCGCGCGACGGCGATCAGCACCAGCGCCTGGTTGGCGAACCCCAACAGGTCCTGCAGCGGGAGCCGCTTCGCGATCGGACCGAGCACGCCGGGGAAGGCGACCACGATGGTGTTGACCAGGCCGAGCCGGGTCAGCCACCAGCGGGCCCGGCGCTCGTCGCTGGCCCGTTCCCAGGCCGCGGTACCCGGCACCTGCGCCACGTCGAGCAGCCACGCCGCCGCGTCCAGCGCCTTCTCGGCTGCGTTCCGCTGCTCCGCGTTCGGCCGGAACGTGCGGGCCTTGATGCCGAACGGGTCGGACGCGACCAGGTCGAGCACCGGATTGATCCCCCAGGCGGCACGGTCGAGGACCGCCACCACCCGCTCGTTGCCGATCCGGTCCTTGGCGGTCACCGGACACTCACCCGGTCCGCGTACTTGGTGGTGCGTTCGCGGGCCGGACGGCCGATGCCCTCGGCGATCGCGCGCAGTTCGGCCACGGTCTTCTCCGACCCGTGCTGCGAGCCGGCCATCCGCGAAATGGTCTCCTCCATCAACGTCCCTCCCAAGTCGTTGGCGCCACCCTGCAACATCGCCTGCGTTCCTTCGGTACCCAGCTTGACCCAACTGGTCTGGATATTGTGGATCCGGCCGTGCAACATCACCCGCGCCAACGCGTGCGCGGCCCGGTTGTCGCGCCGCGTCGGGCCCGGCCGGGAGGCGCCCGCCAGGTACAACGGCGAACTCTGGTGCACGAACGGCAGCAGCACGAACTCGGTGAACCCGCCGGTCCGGTCCTGGATACCGCGGAGCACGTTCAGGTGGCCCACCCAGTGCCGCGGCTGGTCGACGTGGCCGTACATCATCGTCGAACTCGACCGCAGCCCCACCTCGTGCGCCGTGGTGACCACGTCCACCCAGGTGCTCGTCGGCAGCTTGCCCTTCGTGAGCACCCACCGGACCTCGTCGTCGAGGATCTCGGCCGCGGTGCCGGGGATGGAGTCGAGTCCGGCCTCGCGCAGGTCGGTCAGCCAGTCCCGCACGCTCTGGCCGCCCCGCGAGGCGCCGTTGACGATCTCCATCGGACTGAAGGCGTGCACGTGCATCGACGGCACCCGGGCCTTGATCGCGCGCACCAGGTCCGCGTAGCCGGTGACCGGCAGTTCCGGGTCGATGCCGCCCTGCATGCAGATCTCGGTGGCCCCGGCGACATGCGCCTCCCACGCCCGGTCCGCGACCTCGTCGGTCGACAGGGTGAAGGCGTCGGCGTCGCCCTTGCGCTGCGCGAACGCGCAGAACCGGCAGCCGGTGTAGCAGATGTTGGTGAAGTTGATGTTCCGGTTCACCACGTAGGTGACGTCGTCTCCGACCGCGTCCTTGCGCAGGTCGTCGGCCAGTGCCACCAGCGCCTCGAGCCCGACGCCGTCCGCATTGGCCAGCGCCACGTAGTCGTCGTCGGAGCAACCTGCCGGGTCGCGCTCGGCGTTGCGCAGCGCGGCCAGCACGTCGGTGTCCACCCGGGCCGGCGCGCTGAGTTCGAGGACCTGCTCCCGCACCGTCTCCCAGTCGCCGAAGGCACTGCCCAGGTCGCTGCGGGTCTCGGTGTTGCGGCCGTCGGTGTCGATCTCGGTGTTCAGGTCGACGCGCCCACTCGACTCCCAGGCCTCGTCGGGCTCCTGCCACGGCAGGCCCACCGGGACGGTGTCGAGCCTGGCCAGGCCGGTCACCGGGTCCGCCAGCGCGTGCACGTGCGCGGCGATCCGCGGGTCGATCCACGGCGAACCGGCGAGCACGTACTGCGGCTGCGCGGCGGTGCGTTCGGTCAGCGTGTAACCGGCCTCGGCGGTGATCGCGGCCAGGTTGTCGAGGTTGGGCCACGGACGTTCCGGGTTGACGTGGTCCGGGGTGAGCGGGGAGACCCCGCCCCAGTCGTCCACGCCCGACGCGATCAGCGCCAGGCACTCCGCGGGTGAGACCAGGTTCGGCGGCGACTGGATGCGCATCCCCGGGCCGAGCACGAGCCGGGCCACGGCGATCGCCGCACGGAACTCCTCGATTCCGGCGTCGGGCGCCGACCGCATCACGGTGTCGTCCTTGGCCAGGAAGTTCTGCACGATCACTTCCTGAATGTGACCGAAGGCCTTGTGCGACTTCCGGATCGCCATGATCGAGTCGGCCCGCTCGGCCATCGTCTCGCCGATGCCGACGAGGATCCCGGTGGTGAACGGCACCGAGAGCCGGCCTGCGTCCGTGAGCGTGCGCAGCCGGACCGCGGGGTCCTTGTCCGGGCTGCCGTAGTGGCACTCGCCCTTGTCGGTGAACAGCCGGGTGGCGGTGGTCTCGAGCATCATGCCCATCGACGGCGCCACCGGCTTGAGCCGGTTGATCTCCTCCCAGCTGAGCACCCCCGGATTGAGGTGCGGCAGCAGGCCGGTCTCCTCCAGCACCCGGATCGACACGGCGCGCAGGTAGTCCAGCGTGGAGTCGTAGCCGCGGGCGTCGAGCCACTCCTGGGCCTCGGGCCAGCGCGCCTCCGGGCGGTCGCCGAGGGTGAACAGGGCCTCCTTGCAGCCCAGTTCGGCGCCCCGCCGGGCGATGTCGAGGACCTCGTCGACCTCCAGGTACATGCCGTGCCCCTCGGCCCGGAGCTTGCCCGGCACCGTCACGAAGGTGCAGTAGTGGCACTTGTCGCGGCACAGCCGGGTCAGCGGGATGAAGACCTTGCGCGAGTAGGTGACGGTGCGGGGCCGGCCCGCGGCCTCGAGTCCGGCGTCGCGCACCCGCGCCGCGGAGGCGCACAGGTCGTCGAGGTCGGCGCCGCGCGCGTGCAGCAGCACCGTCGCCTCGTCGACGTTGAGGGTGGCACCGTCACGTGCCCGGCGTAGGGCCCTGCGCAGCGCGGACGCCGACGGCCGCTCCAGTCCGGCCGCCGGTCCGGGGCCGGAAGGCATCGCCGGGTCGGGGAGCATCGCGGAGGTGGCCGGGGCGTCGTCGTGGGATGTCACGCGTTCGATCATGCGCCATGACCCGAGACGACGGCCACTGTAGGTCTCGGCTCGATCAGCCGTGGGGGTACTCGTCCTCGTCGGGGACACTCCGCCGCTGCTCGGCGGCGTCGGCCTCGTTGACCTCGAGCGAGTCGGTGGAGTCACTCGTCTCGGGGTCATCCGGCTCGTCCGGAGCGCCGGCGGGCGTCACCTGCTCGACACGGTCCGCCTCGGGGACGTCGGGCTCGAATCGGTCCATGTGGGTTCCCTTCCTCGCCTGCACCCAGGCTAGCCCTCCGCCCGGCGGGCGGACGGTTCCCGGAACAATCGTCGGGCGGGCACCGGCGACTGCGACACCGTCCCCGGTTTTTGGCAGGCTGAGGGCGTGAGCACCCCACCGACCACAACCGTGACCATGGCCGACCCGCAGTGGCGGCCCAGCACCAGGGCACCACTGCTGTGGGCGGTCAACGCCGCGCTGTTGTGGATCCCGGTGTTCGTGGCGCAACTGGTCTGGGCCGTGGTCGACGGCACCGCCACGAGCTGGCCGCACGTCGGCGTGTTCGCCGCGAGCGTGGTCGCCGCGGTTGCGCACGTCGCGGGCATGCCGCAGTGGCGCTACCGGGTGCACCGCTGGGAGATCAGCGACGACGCGGTCTACACCAAGACCGGCTGGTTCACCCAGGAACGCCGGATCGCCCCGATCTCGCGGATCCAGACGGTGGACACCGAACGCGGGCCGATCGACCGGATGCTGGGGTTGGCCACCGTGACCGTCACCACCGCCTCGTCCGCGGGCGCGGTGAAGATCACCGCGCTCGACGAGCGGGTCGCCGACGCCACCGTCGCGCGCCTCACCGAGATCGCCGGACGCAACGTCGGGGACGCGACATGAGCACCCCCGAGCCGGCGACCGCGCCGACCCCCACCCCGGCACCCGGTACCGCGCCCCCGGAGTCCTCGGGCGCGGCGGCGCTCGCGGCCGAGGAGGACCAGCCCTGGCTGCGCCTCGACAAGCGGATGCTGCTCGTCCACCCCGTCGACGAGATCGTCAAACTTCTTCCCGTGCTGCTGATCTCGGTGGTGGTCGGCAGTCAGAGCGGAAACCACGCGTGGGGCCTGATCGCGGTCACGGTGCTCGTGCTGTTCGCGATCGCGAGGTGGTTCACCACCAGCTACCGGATCGGCCCGGTGCACGTGCAGCTGCGCAGCGGTGTGTTCCAGAAGAAGCTGCTCTCGGTCCCCCGCAACAGGATTCGCTCGGTGGACGTGGAGGCCGGTCTGCTGCACCGGATCCTCGGCCTGGCGGTGGTGCGGATCGGCACCGGCCAACGGGCGGAGAAGACGGGCGACTCGGCAAAGTTCGAACTCAACGCGCTCGACGCCCGACTGGTCCCGGCGCTGCGTGAGGCCCTGCTGGCCCGCCGCACCGACGACGCCTCCGAGCCGACGCCGACGGGCGAGCGGCCCGTGGCGCCGGCGACCGAGATCGCGCACTGGTCGCCGGCCTGGGTTCGGTACGCGCCGTTCTCGACGACCGGCGTGCTCACGATTGCCGCGATCGTGGGCGTCGCCTTCCAGTACGGCGTCGGCGCGCAGATCGCGGAGTCGTCGACGGTCTCGCACGGCATCGACTGGGCGCGCGGGTTCGGCACGGCGGCCGTGGTGGTCGCTGGGCTGATCGTGCTGCTGACCGCGGCCAGTGCGCTGGCTTGCGTGCGCTACCTCGTCGCGTTCGGCAACCTCACGGTGACCGACGACCGGCACGTCCTGCATGTCAGCCACGGCCTGCTCCGGAGCCGGCAGACGACGCTGGACCGGGCGCGGTTGCGCGGCACCACGGTGCACCTGCCGCTGCTGCTGCGCCTGGCGCGCGGCGCCCGCCTCGACGCGATCATGACCGGCGTGTCCACCGAACGACAGCACTCGTCGATGCTGTTGCCGCAGGCGCCGCGCGCGGAGGCCGAGCGGGTGAACGCCGTGGTCCTGCGCGAGCACGGCTTCCCCGTCGACGTCGCGACGCCGCTGACGGCACACGGCCCGGCCGCCCGCCGTCGCCGCTACAGCCGGGCGTTGCTGCCGGTGGCGGCGGTCGCGGCCGGTGTCGCGGTCGCGGCCGGGCTGGGCGTTCGGGTGCACTGGTCGGTGTGGGCGGTCCTCGCCGCGGCCGCCGTCGCCGCGGCCGCGCTGGCCTGGGACCGCTACCGGGGCCTCGGACACGCCGCCCCCACCGGCTGGCTCGTCACCAGCAGCGGCTCACTCGACCGCGGCCGGCACAGCCTGGAGGCGGACGGCATCATCGGCTGGACGGTGCGGCAGAGCTTCTTCCAGCGCCGCGCCGGCGTGGCCACCGTGGTCGCGGCGACGCCCGCAGGCACCCGCCACTACGAGGTCCTCGACCTGCCGGCCGAGCGTGCCTGGGACCTCGTCGTGGCCGTCACGCCCGGCGCCGGCGACATCTGGATCCGCAGGACCTGACCGCGCGGATCGATGTGGACTCCGGGCATTCTCCTGTGCCGACCGTGCCGCAGCTGTTAGAGATGACGGCTGCAGCACATCGCCTGTCCCACAACCATTATCAGGAGTTCACTTGACTACCCGACTCCGCGCGGCCACGACGAGTCTCGCGACCGTCGCGCTGTTAGCCCTCGGCGCCACACTCATCCCGCCTGCGGCCGCCTCCGCGCAGTCCGCCTCATCCGGTTCCGCCGGCGGACAGGGCCAGCTCCCGGGCGTGAACGACTTCGAGTGCAAGTCGCCGCAGCATCCGCGACCGGTCGTGCTCGTGCACGGCACCGACATGAGCATGGAGGAGACCTGGGGGCCGCTGGCGGCGGAACTCGAGCGCGACGACTACTGCGTCTTCGCGTTGAACTACGGCGGAATCCCCACGTTCAACCTGGACACCTTGACGCTGGGGCCGGGCTGGGGAACCGCACCGATCCAGGACTCGGCAAAGCAGCTGGACAAGTTCATCGAGGAGGTGCGCACCGGCACCCAGTCCTCGCAGGTCGATGTCGTCGGTCATTCGCAGGGCGGCACGATGACGCGCCAGTACCTGCGGTTCCTGGGCGGCGCATCGGGCAACAAGGTTCACACGCTCGCCATGCTCGGGCCGTCGACCCACGGGACCGACTTCGGCGGTCGGTACCCCACCGAGGCCGACGCCAAGGCCAACGGCGAACCGGTGGCGGCCCAGCAGCAGATTCTCGGATCGAAGTTCCTGACCGACCTCAACGCCGGCAACCAGGAGACGTTCCCGGGGATCGACTACACCGTCATCGCGACGAACACGGACAACGTGATCACCCCGAACCCGACGCCCGCGAACCCCACCAACCTCTCGTTCCTCAACCCTGCCCCCGGAACCGAAGGGTCGGTCCACAACTGGACCGTGCAGGACAAGTGCCAGGACCCGGGCCTCGCCATCTTCCACGCTGACGAGTTGAGCCCGGACAGGCAACCCGAAGGCCTCCTCAACCATCCGGCCCCGCTGTTCCTCGTCCGCCAGGCCCTCGACCCGACGCTCGTGGGCACGCCCCCCTGCTAGGAGCTACCGCCGCGGGGGGGGGGGGAGCAGGCGCCGCGCGCGGAGGCCGGCGACATCTGGATCCGCAGGACCTGACGCGGCGACCCCGCCGCACCCACCGAGGGAGGGCCGCGATGCACGACGACCGGCAGATCGTGGAGGACCGCCTGCGCCGGTTCGTGGACCAGAGACTCGGGCCCGCGCTGTACCGAGATTCCGTGCCCGCGACGCTCACGGCCTGGACGGTGCCCGGCGAGCCGGTGCCGTTCGCCGAGGCGGTGACGCAGGAGTTCACGCCCGTCGAGGTCGGGGCATGGTGGGGCCGTCCGTGGGGCACGGTGTGGCTGCACGTCACCGGGGCCGTCCCGCCGCACTGGCTCGACCGCCCGGGCCTTGCAGTGGAACTCGTGGTCGACCCCGGCTTCACCGGCGGCCCGGGGTTCAACGCCGAGGCCCTCGCCTACCGCCCCGACGGCACTGTGGTCAAGGCGATCTCTCCGATGAACGCCTACCTCCCGCTGGACCCGCACGCCCCGCTCGACGTCTACCTCGAACTCGCAGCGAACCCGGACGTGGCCAACAGTTCCGGGTTCCAGCCCACCGCGCAGGGCGACCCCGACACTGCCGGGCAGGACCCGGTGTACCGGCTGCGTCGGGTGGCCCTGGCGTTGCGCGACATCACCGTGTGGGAGCTGACGCAGGACGTCGCGGTACTCGAAGGCCTGATGCACGCACTGCCGTTCGACCTGCCGCGCCGGCACGAGATCCTGCGTGCACTCGAGCGGATGCTCGACGGCGTCGACCCCGACGACCTCCCCGGCACCGCGGCCGCCGGCCGGGACCTGTTGCGGGACGTCCTGTCCCGGCCCGCGTACGCCAGCGCACACAACCTGGTCGCGGTGGGACACGCGCACATCGACTCGGCCTGGCTGTGGCCGGTTCGCGAAACCGTCCGCAAGTGCGCGCGCACCTTCGCCAACGTGGTGGCGCTGATGGACGACCACCCGGGATTCCGGTTCGCGTGTTCGTCCGCGCAGCAGCTGGCCTGGGTCAAGGAGGGATACCCCGAACTGTTCGAGCGGATCCGCGAAAAGGTGGCTGCCGGCCAGTTCGTGCCCGTCGGCGGCATGTGGGTCGAGGCCGACACCAACATGCCGGGAGGGGAGGCGATGGCGCGGCAGTTCGTGGCGGGCAAGCGCTTCTTCCTCGACGAGTTCGGGGTCGACACCCCGGAGGTGTGGCTGCCGGACTCGTTCGGCTACTCGGCGGCGCTGCCGCAGTTGGTGGTCGCATCCGGGTCGCGATACTTCCTCACCCAGAAGATCTCCTGGAACCAGAGCAACAGGATGCCGCACCACACCTTTCGCTGGGAGGGCATCGACGGCACCCGGGTGTTCACCCACTTCCCACCCGTGGACAAGTACAACTCGGATCTCTCCGGTCACGATCTCGGTCACGCGCAACGCAACTACCGCGAACAGGGCGTGGGCACCGTGTCACTGGTGCCGTTCGGCTGGGGCGACGGTGGCGGCGGGCCGACCCGCGAGATGCTTGCCGCTGCGGCGCGCACCCGCTCGTTGGAGGGCTCGCCCACGGTGACGATCGACTCCCCCGTCAACTTCTTCCGCCGTGCCGAGGCCGAGTACCCGGCGCCGCCGGTGTGGTCCGGGGAGCTGTACTTGGAACTGCACCGGGGAACCTACACCTCGCAGGCAAAGACCAAGCGCGGCAACAGGAGAAGCGAGCACCTGCTGCGCGAGGCGGAACTTTGGGCGGCGACCGCCACCGTCCGGTCCGGCGCTCGGTACCCGTACGGCGAGCTCGAGCAGATCTGGCGGCTGGTGCTGCTCCAGCAGTTCCACGACATCCTGCCGGGCAGCTCCATCGCCTGGGTTCACCGCGACGCCGAACGCAACTACGCGGCCGTGGCCGCCCGGCTCGAAGCCGTGATCGGCACCGCGACGGCCTCCCTCACCGGCCCAGGCGAGGTATCCCTGACGCTGAACGCGACGCCGGACACCCGGTCCGGTGTGCCGGCTCTCGGCATCGGCGAACCCGACGACTCCGCCGAGCCGACCCGAGTCACCCGGCTCGGCGACAGTTTCGTCCTCGACAACGGGCTGCTTCGCGCGGTGATCTCGGACGCCGGGCTGCTCACCTCCCTGGTCGACGCCGGCACCGGCCGCGAGGCACTGGCGCCTGACGGTGTCGGCAACCTGCTGCAACTGCACCGGGACACCCCGAACCAGTGGGACGCCTGGGACATCGACGAGTTCTACCGTCGAACGGTCACCGACCTGACGGACGCCGACGAGGTGACCATCGACGGCGACGCCGTGGTGGTCCGACGCCATTTCGGCGGTTCCAGCGTGGTGCAGCGGCTCACGGTCCCGCCGGGCGGCCGGTCCCTCGAGATCGCCCACGAGATCGACTGGCACGAGAGGCAGAAGCTGCTCAAACTGGCCTTCCCATTCGATGTGCACGCCGACCGGAGCGCCGCCGAGACCCAGTTCGGGCACGTATTCCGGCCCACCCACTCGAATACCTCGTGGGATCGCGCGAAGTTCGAGATCTGCGCGCACCGGTGGGTGCATGTCGGAGAACCCGGGTACGGCGTGGCGGTGGCGAACGACGCCACCTACGGACACGACGTCGGCCGCAGCACCCGCGACGGCGGCGGCACCACCACCACGGTGCGCCTGTCCCTGCTGCGCGCACCGCTGTACCCGGACCCGCAGGCGGACCAGGGCCGGCATGCCATGACGGTCTCCGTGCTGCCGGGCGCATCGATCGGCGACGCCGTCACGGAGGGCTACCGTGTCAACCTGCCGTCCCGAACCGTCAAGGGCGCCAATGCAGTAGCACCGCTCGTTCGGGTGTCGAACCCGGCCGTGGTGGTCGAGTCGGTCAAGCTCGCCGAGGACCGCAGCGGCGACGTGGTCGTGCGACTCTACGAGTCGACCGGCGCACGGTCCGTCGCACGGGTGCCGCTGGACTTCCCACACACCGGCACCCGGTTCGTCGACCTGCTCGAACGGCCGCTGGACCCGCCACCCGACTGCACGGCCGACCACGGTTCCCCGGTGTTGACGCTGCGCCCGTTCCAATTGGTGACCCTGCGGGTGCAGCGGTGACGTTCCCGACGCTCGACGAGATGGACGCCGCGCTGATCGACTGCCGGCTCTGCCCCCGCCTGGTGGCCTGGCGCGAGCGGGTGGCGCGCGAGAAGCGGGCCGCGTTCCGCGACGAGACCTACTGGGGACGACCGGTTCCCGGCTTCGGACCGACGGATGCCGCACTGCTGGTCGTCGGGCTGGCACCGGCCGCGCACGGCGCCAACCGCACCGGACGGATGTTCACCGGCGACCGCAGCGGCGAGGTGCTGTACGCGGCGATGCATGCCGTGGGCCTGGCCAGCCAGCCGACCGCCACCCACATCGGGGACGGCCTGACGCTGCGCGGCACCCGGATCACCGCACCGGTGCACTGCGCGCCGCCCGCCAACAAGCCGACCACCCTCGAACGGGACACCTGCCGCCGCTGGCTCGACGAGGAACTGCGACTGCTGACGCCGACGCTGCGAGCGGTGCTGGTGTTGGGCGGTTTCGGTTGGCAGACACTGCTTCCCACGCTGCGGGAAGCCGGCTGGGCGGTGCCCGTCCCGAGACCGAAGTTCGGGCACGGGGCGCACGTGAGGCTCGAACCGGACACACCCGGGCGAGAACCGCTGCACGTGTTCGGCTGCTACCACGTCAGCCAGCAGAACACCTTCACCGGACGGCTCACCCCCGCCATGCTCGAGGCGGTGCTCACCGACGCCGGACGCACCGCCCGACTGCTCTAGGACCCGGCACTCCCGGCGTCGAGGCTCCCGGTGTCGAGGCTCCCGGTCCCGAGGCTCCCGGTACCCCCGACGTCGGGGGTACCGGCCCAACCGGCGGGGACGTGCCCGATGCGCACCCGCTGCGGGTGGTCGCCCACGGCCACGGTCGCCACCTTCTGCCCGGTCGCGAAGTCGATCGCGCTGACCGAATCGCTGGCGCTCTCGGAGATGACGCAGTGCGTTCCGTCTCCGTTGACCGTGGCCCAGTAGGGCTTTGCCGCCGGAACGGTCGGGGACTCCTGCAGGGTGACCGTGTCGACGATGGTCACGTAGTCGTCCATCGTCCCGGCGATGCACAGCTTGCCGCCGTCGGGACTGATGGACATGCCGTGGTGGCGTGAGTCGTTGACCCAGGTGGTCCGGTCCGGATTGGTGTCCGGGTTCTTCGGAAGTTCCTTGACCCGGGTGATCTTGTCGGTCGCAACGTCGTACTCGACGAAGCCGTTGAAGAAGGACACCTGGAAGTACAGCTTGCTCTCGTCCGGGCTGAATGCCACGGGCCGCACCGAGTCCGAGAGATCTTGGCGGCCAAAGGCGTCCAGTCGATCGCGCATGTCGATCACCCTGACCGTCTGGAAGGTCTGGGCATCGACCACGGTGATCCTGCGGTCGCCCTTCRTCGAGTCCTGCGACGGGTCGTCCGTCCCGGTGTTCACCTCGCCGATGGACATGTTCCACAGGTAGCGGCCGCCGTCGGTGAAGACATTCTCGTGCGGCTTGTCCCCGGTCTTGAACGACCCGACCTGTGCACCGGTGCGAATGTCGAGCACATGCACCGTGTTGCTGGTGGACGCGGAGACGGCGACCCGGCTGCCGTCCGGCGAGACCGCCATGTGGTCCGCGCGGAATCCGGACACCGGGAAGCGCCAGTTGATCTTTCCGCTGGCCAGGTCGATCGAGACCACGTCGGCGAAACTTGGCCGGGACGCCACCACCGCGGACCCGTCCGGGGTGGTGTACATGTCGTCGACGAACTGGTCGTGGCCCTCGCCGGCGGTCAGTCGCACCCCGAGGAAGAAGGCCAGCTTGACCGGGTCGAGGTAGATCTCCCCGAGTCGCTCCTGCTTGTCCGGGATGACGTTCACCCGCCCGACCTTGGCGTAGCCTCCGGTCGACTCGATGACATCCGCGGTGCCGTCCCAGTTGTTGCCGACGAAGAGCACCTCGGCGAGTCCGGCCGTGGGCTGCGCGACGGCGGGTCCCGCGCCGGTGCCGACCACGAAGGTGGCGGCGACGGCGGTGACCGTTGCGGCCGTGGCCCAGCCCTTCCGGCGGCCGCGGGTCATCCTGCTCGATGCCTCGATCACGTGTCTGCTCCAGTCGTCGCGCTGCCTCGGTCGACCGGACGCTAGCAGCCGTCCGTCCGCAACCAGCGGCAATCGGCGAATCGAACCCCGGAGGTACGTTCTAGCTCGGGCGGGCCGATGTACCGCGCGCGACCGCCGCGTCCGAGGCGAACTTCAGCAGCAGCAACCCGGCGGGCACCAGCCCGCAGACCAGCAGCAGCAGGGTGCGCCAGTCCGCGAGCAGCAGTCCGTCCCCGCCGGGCCCGGACATGCACAGCACGATCCCCACGAACCAGCCGATCACCGGCAGCGCCATCCGCGACGTCCGGTCGGTGACGGTCCGCGCACCCAGCACCAGCAGCACATTGACCACCCCGGCGACCAACACGCTGACCGGGAACGGCACGGTACCGAGCCGGACGGGCAGGAACAGGACGGCGAGCACGGCGGTGAGGATGCCGTCGAACACCAGCAGCGCGAGGATCGCGGAGTCGAGGATTCCGGGCGCGGTGTGGGCTGGTCGAACGCTGGCCGTCATACGACGATCGTAGGCGGCGTGGTCAGTCGACCGGCGGGTAGCCGAGCATGGTGAGCAGGTGGCTCTGCATGTCGACGAACGAGTACAGCCCGTTCATGTACATGTCGTGGTAGAGCTGCGCATTCGGCCGGAGGGAGTCGACGAACGCCACGATCGAGTTCTGCACGTCCCAGTTCACTGTCGGGTTCCTCCCTGGCTGCCACACCGCCACCCATGTGACGTACCGCACACCCTATGCCGCCGGGGGCGCGCTGTCGCCACCCCGACGGCCGTGCGGGGTCAGCCGACCGGGACGCCGGCGAACAGGTCGTGTTCGCGGCCGTCCGCGCCGACCGGGCCGAGCTCACCCCGGGCCAGGGTGAAGTGTTCCTCGCCGAGGATCGGCAGCGCGATGTTGTTCGACAGCGCGTATTCGGGGCCGAGGTCGGAGACGGAGACCTGGGTGGCGTGGGCGGCCAGCGCGGCCCGCTTGGCGGCCAGTACCCCCGTCACGTCCACCGCGGTGGTCACCGTCTCGTCGGCGACACAGGCCCGCTCCCCGGGCTCAGGCAGGCGCCAGGTCTGCGGCAGCTCCCCGATGGCGCAGATCCCGTTCTCGAGCGCGGCGTGCTCGGTGACGGTCCAGTACAGCTTCGCCACCTCCCAGGGTGTGCCCGCGTCCGGGTGGGCGCCGGTGCCCGCGGCCTCGACGGCGGCGGTGACCAGCCGGTGCGCCTGGATGTGGTCGGGGTGCCCGTACCCGCCGTTCGGGTCGTAGCAGACCACCACCTGGGGCCGTAGCTCCCGGATCGCCGACACCAGTGCGGCGACCACCTCGTCGCGGTCGGCGTTGACGAACGCCCGGGGGTTCTCCGCGGACGGCGTGCCCGCCATGCCGGAGTCACGCCAGCGCCCGGCTCCCCCGAGGAAGCGCGGACCCGCGGCCCCGAGCTCGGCCAGCGCGGCGGTGAGTTCGTGGATCCGGTAGCCGCCGAGCTGGTCGGCGCGGTGGGCCACCAACTCCGCCCACTCGTCGCCGATCACCTCGCCCTCTTCGCCGAGGGTGCAGGTCAGCACGGTCACCTCGGCACCCTCGGCGGCGTAGCGTGCGATGGTGCCGCCGGTGGTGATGGTCTCGTCGTCCGGGTGCGCGTGCACCAGCAGCAGCCGTCGGGCATTTTCGTTGCGCGCCATCACTTCTGCTTCCTCGACCAGTGGGCTGAGTCGGCGAAGATGCCGACCTGGATCGGACCGACCAGGGACACGCCCTCCACGTCCGGGCCGGCGGCGACCACGGTGGTGTCCTGCAGCACCGGCAGCACCGCGGCGAGGTCCCACAGCCGGGGCTCGGCCTGGGCGATCACGTGGGCGACGTCCGCGGTGCCGCGCAGCGCGTCGTCGATGCCGACCTGTAGCGCCGGGTCACACAGCCCGGACAGGTTGCTCGGCCCCTCCCCCGGCGTGGACTCGTCTGTGCCGGTGGGCGTTTCGTCGCCGTCGGGCGACACCGTGGTAGGCACCCCGGGCGGCGGGCAGCTGAACCGCGAGGCCAGCGACGTCGCCGGGTCCGATCCGGCGCGAACCCAGCCGACGATCGCGTCGACCTGTCCGCTCAGCACCGCGCGGCCGTACAGCTCGTCGGCCCGCAGCGTATTCACCGTCACCTCGACCCCCGCGCCACGGAGCTGGTCGGCGGCGGTGTTCGCGACCGCGATGGCACTGTCGTCGTTCTCCGGCGCACCGATGACGATCCCGAACTGCTTGCCGTCCTTCATCATCCGACCCAGGGTGCGCTGCGCCGGGTCGTCGACGGCCGGGACAGCGGGCTCGTACAGGTAGCCGGCCTCGGCGAGCAGGGCCAGCGACTGCTCGGGCGTCCTGCGCGGCGGCGCGGTCGGCGCGTAGCCCGGGTCGGACGGCGCCAGCACCTGGGCACGGACCACCGTGGCGTCCGCCCCGTCGGGAGTGCCGACGCGGGCCAGCAGCTCGGGGTCGAGCAGGCCGAGCAGGCCGCTGCGGACGCGCGGGTCCGCCAGCGCCGGTACCCGGCCGTTGAGGGTCAGTTCGAGGACCCGCGGCTGGAAGGTGGTGGCGGCACGGACCTTCGGGATCGCGGCCAGCTGGGACTGCAGGGGCGCCGCGCCCCGAACCTCGGCCACCTGGGCGTCGCCGGACCGCATCGAGTCGGCCAGTTGCGAATTCGAACCGCCGCGGCGCATCAGGATCCGGTCGGCGACTGCCGGCTGCCCCCAGAACCTGTCGTTGCGCTCGAGCAGGATCTCGTCGCGGCCGCGATCGATGGACTTGATGTGGAAGGACCCGCCGGAGACGGGGATGTTCTCCGCCAGGCCGCGGGCGAACCCACCCGGGGTGTCCTTCACCAGGTGCGACGGCAGCAGGTCGGTGAACAGTTCGCGCCACGCCGGGTAGGGCGAACGCATGGTGACGGTGACGGTCTTGCCGCCCTCCGACGAACCGATGTCGTCGATCAGGGCGTATCCGGCCGGGTCGACAACCCCGGGCTGGCTGGTCATCTGCTGCCACAGGTACCGGAAGTCCTCGGCCGCGATGGGCGCGCTGTCGGACCACTGGGCCTCGTTGCGGAGCCGGTAGGTGACGGTGAACGGCTGCTGCGCGGTGACGTCCGCGGAGATCAGCAGGGACTGGTCGGGAACCCAGTCGGTGCCACCGGGATGTCCGGGGGTGGGCACCGGGCGGAACGGGCTCGGCAGCACCATCGAGGTCACCGCGGAGGTCACCGGCGACTGGTCGGAGAGCAGGTGCGGGTTGAAGCCGAGTCCCACGTCGTCGATCGCCACCACGACGGTGTTCTTGGTGGTGACGGTGGTGGTCGGCTTGGGGCTGCCGGTGCTCTCCACCGGTGGCGGCGGATTCGCGGTGCAGCCGACCAGGGTCAGACCGGCGACCAGGGCACCGGCAATCGGCAGGATCCGCCGGTCACGGCGGAGCGACCAGGTTGCGCCGGAGCGGAGCCGTGCGCCGCGTCGTCCTGCTCGGTGCACTCGACCGTCCCTTCGTTTGCGGCTGAACCGACCGTGCGCGAAGCGCAGACTTTACAGCGCGGCCTT
The DNA here is from genome assembly GCF_056401315.1 of Rhodococcus sp. P4_F5. Classification (NCBI taxonomy): domain Bacteria; kingdom Bacillati; phylum Actinomycetota; class Actinomycetes; order Mycobacteriales; family Nocardiaceae; genus Rhodococcus; species Rhodococcus sp. P4_F5. The sequence continues at coordinate 31,257 of NZ_JBFUJP010000023.1, forward strand.
GTCACGCGACTTCGCACGCGAACGCTCACGCGCGCGGTCGGTCTGCGACAGGTGCAGCTTGCGGACGCGGACCACCTCGGGGGTGACCTCGACGCACTCGTCGGCGGCACAGAACTCCATCGCGCCCTCGAGGCTCAGCTCGATCGGCTTCGCCAGGGTCTCCATCACGTCGGCGGAGGACTGACGCATGTTTGTCAGCTTCTTCTCACGGGTGACGTTGATGTCGAGGTCCTCGGCGCGCGGGTTGATGCCCACGACCATGCCCTCGTAGGTGTCCGCACCCGGCTCGACGAAGAACGTGCCGCGGTCGGCCAGCTGGATCATCGCGAACGGGGTGACCGTGCCGGTGCGGTCGGAGACGAGCGAGCCGGTGTGGCGGGCGCGGATCTCGCCGGCCCACGGCGCGTAGCCGTGGAAGACGGCGTTGGCGATGCCGGTGCCGCGGGTCTCGGTGAGGAAGTCGGTGCGGAAACCGATCAGGCCGCGCGACGGGACGATGAACTCCATACGGACCCAGCCGGCACCGTGGTTGGCCATCTGGACCATCTTGCCCTTGCGGTTCGCCAGCAGCTGCGTGATGGCGCCGAGGTACTCGTCGGGGGTGTCGATGGTGAGCTCCTCGAAGGGCTCGTGCACCTTGCCGTCGACGAGCTGGGTGACCACCTGCGGCTTGCCGACGGTGAGCTCGAAGCCCTCGCGACGCATCTGCTCGACCAGGATGGCGAGCGCCAGCTCACCACGGCCCTGGACCTCCCAGGCGTCCGGGCGGCCGATGTCGAGAACCTTGAGCGAGACGTTGCCGACCAGCTCCTGGTCGAGCCGCGACTTGACCATGCGGGCGGTGAGCTTGTGGCCCTTCACGCGGCCGACCAGCGGCGAGGTGTTGGTGCCGATGGTGACGGAGATGGCGGGCTGGTCGACCGTGATGCGCGGCAGCGCGACGGGGTTCTCCAGGTCGGCGAGGGTGTCGCCGATCATGATGTCCGCGAACCCTGCGACGGCCGCGATGTCGCCGGCGACGGCAACCTCGGCCGGCTGGCGCTCGACGCCGACGGTGGACAGCAGCTCGGTGATCTTGGCCTTGGTGACGACCGGCTCGCCGTCGACCTCGCGCATCCACGACACGGTCTGGCCCTTACGGAGCTCGCCGTTGTGGATGCGGACCAGCGCAAGGCGGCCGAGGAACGCCGAGGCGTCGAGGTTGGTGACGTGGGCCTGCAGCGGCGCCGCGGCGTCGCCCTTCGGCGCCGGCACGTGCTCCATCAGGACCTTGAACAGGGCGTCGAGGTTCTCGGCGTCGGGCGCGGTGCCGTTCGCGGGCTGCTCGATGGACGCCTTGCCCTCACGGCCGGACGCGTAGAGCACCGGCAGGCCCAGGGCCAGCTCGGCTGCCTCGGCGGCCTCGTCGGACAGGTCCGACGCCAGGTCGAGGAGCAGGTCCTGCGCCTCGGTGACGACCTCTTCGATGCGGGCGTCGGGGCGGTCGGTCTTGTTGACCACCAGGATCACCGGCAGCGACGCGGCGAGCGCCTTGCGCAGCACGAAGCGGGTCTGCGGAAGCGGGCCCTCGGAGGCGTCGACGAGCAGAACGACACCGTCGACCATGGACAGGCCGCGCTCGACCTCGCCACCGAAGTCGGCGTGGCCGGGGGTGTCGATCACGTTGATGACGGTGACGGACCCGTCCTCGTTGTGCCGGTGCACCGCCGTGTTCTTGGCGAGAATGGTGATGCCCTTCTCGCGTTCGAGATCACCGGAGTCCATCACGCGGTCGACCAGTTCGGCACGTTCGGCGAACGCTCCCGACTGGCGGAGCATGGCGTCGACGAGGGTGGTCTTGCCATGGTCGACGTGTGCGACGATGGCAACATTGCGGAAGGTGGTGCTAGGCACGCTGCGGTCTCCTGGCTGGCTGATTCCGCCACGCGAAACTTAGGCTCGCACGGCTCGGGCGGCCGCGTCGCGAATGCGAATTCAACAGGCACAGAAACGTCCTGTGCAGGCATTGCGGCCAGCTAGATACTACCTGCCAGAACCAATTCCTCCGAAAAGTGCAGCGTAGATCACCCGAATCTGCTAATCCGCGGCCGCTTCCGAGAACCAGCCGGACGGCCCCACGGCACCCCCAGCCGGGGTGCGGAGTGGTCCATGAACACCCTCGACACCAACTCCCGCCGGCCCGAGACGCCGGCCTTGACGACGACCGCCTCGAGGCGGTCCTGGACGGTGTACGGCGACAGGTGCAGCGTCTTGCCGATCCCGGCCGTCGACCCGCCCTGGAACACCTGCCCACCACGTCCCGCTCCCCGGGGGCGCACGGCCGGCGCCGCCGGTCAGTCCGAACTCCTCGCTCCCGAGCTCACTACTGAGGGTCCGCTAACGTGGAGGGTGTCCCGGACGACCGGGTCTCACGTTCGAGCGGGAGGACCGGGCCGCACATGGGCAAGGTCAAGGCGAAGAAGGTCTCAGGACTCAAGCCCAAGAAGAAGTGCTGCCGCAGCAAGAAGCGGTGCCTCAAGTGTCCCGTCGTCATCATGCGGATGAAGAAGCTCGAGAACGAGGGCGTCAAGGGCAAGGACCTCAAGAAGGGGCTCAAGAAGGCGCGCGCCGCGTGAGCGCACGCCTCCCCGAACCCCTGCCGGGTCAGCACTTGGGTGTAGTCGGGTTCCCGACGACCCGATCGTCGAGCCACTTGCAGGCCGGCCGGATTCCTACCAGGCCGTAGAGCACGTGGTCGACCCCGGGACCGGAAGGCGTACTGGACGTCGACTCGCAGCCCTGACGAAACCGGCTGGGGCCGCAGGTTTCCCGATTCGGGCGCCACCGATGACCTAGGTCGCCGATCTCGAATTCTCCGAGAACGGTCCGCTACTGCCGGGCGCTCTCCACCCGCAACAGCGTCAACAGGTCCGGCAACCAGACCCGGTCGTTCGGGACCAGTTCCGCGGCCGAGAGTTCCGCCGGTCCGACCCAGCGCACCGCCGAGTGCTCGAGTGCCGCCGGCTCACCGTCGAGCAGCGTCACCCGGTAGGCCCGCAGCACCATCCCGTTCGGCAGCGGGACGTCCGCCCCGACCCGTCCGCCGACCGCGGTCAGCACGCCGAGTTCCTCGACCAACTCCCGGCGCAGCCCCTCGGCAGGCGTCTCCCCGGGCTCGATCTTGCCTCCCGGCAGCTCCCAGAGCCCGGCCAGCTCGGGCGGGCCGACACGCTGCGCGAGCAACAGCCGACCGCCCGCGACGATCGCCGCCGCCCCGACTTCTCGCGCTTCGTCGCTCTGCATGGGACCATCATTGTCATGGCTGACTTGCTGCCGGACACCGAGGTCGACGCCGCGCTCGCCGCACTACCGCACTGGCACCGCGCCGGTGACACGCTGGTCCGCACGATCAAATCGCCGACCTTCCCGGACGCCGTCGCACTGGTCGACCGGGTCGCGGTGGCCGCCGAGACGCGCAATCACCACCCGGACATCGACATCCGGTGGCGAACCGTCACCTTCACCTGCTCCACCCACTCCATGGGCGGAATCACGACACTGGACGTGGAACTCGCTCGGGAGATCGACCGGCTGGCCGCGGGCTGACCCGCCGCGCCCAGATCAGCCACAGGTAGAACGCCACGGCGCCGATCACGTTCACCGCACCCAGCCAGGCCAGCACACCGGGGCGGGAGATGAGCCAGATCGAGTCCTGGAAGAAGCTGAGCACCCACGGCACCCCGACCAGGATCGCGGTCAGCCAGCAGGCCGCCAGGACCCGCGACCCGCGCCGGTCCGAGAGCGGGCCGTGCACCAGCCAGATCAGCATCGGGATCAGCCACACCCAGTGGTGCGACCACGAGATCGGCGAGATCAGCAGACCGAACACCTGGACGACCACGAGGGTGCCCAGCAGGTCCTCCGCGCCCAGCGACCGCCACGCGAGCAGCGCCAGTACCGCGGCAACGGCGACGGCGGTGAGCCACAGCCACCCGCTCTCCACGTCGTGGCCGAGCAGCCTGCTCAGCGCGCCGCGCATCGACTGGTTCCACACCGACCCCACGGGACCGATCCGGGAGGCGTCGCCGAGCAGGTGCTCGAAGTACCGCCGCGCTTCCGACCCGACGACCAGGTAGCTCAGCCCCACGGTCCCGGCGAACGCGACCGCTGAGAAGACGGCGGCCCGCCAGCGCCGCCGCAGCACGAAGTACAGCCCGGTGATCGCCGGGGTGAGCTTGATACCCGCGATCACGCCCACCAGCCCGCCGGCCACCCACCACCGACTGCTGCGGACCGCGACCATCGCACCGAGTGCGAGGAACACGTTGACCTGCCCGTAGTCGAGCGTCGAGCGCACCGGCTCGGTCCACATCCCGATCGCGGTCCACACCATCGCGATCGACGTCCAACGTGGGTCGAGCGCACGCGAGCCCAGCAGCAACTCCAGGCTCATCTTGACCAGCAGGTAGAGCGCACCGATGGTGAGCAGTTGCCAGAGCACCCCGACCAGTCCGAACGGTAGGTAGTGCAGTGGGAGGAACACCAGCGCCGCGAACGGCGGGTAGGTGAACGGCAACGGGAAGTCGGGCGTCAGCTCCGAGTAGGTGTAGTCGTACAGGTTGCCGTCGAGCAGCGCGGCCGAACCGTCGACGTACACGTGCAGGTCGACGAGGTTCATCCCGTTCTGGCTGAGGAATCCCCAGGCCATCCGGACCAGCACGGCGACCGCCAGCAGGACCGGCGCGAACCGCAGCAGGCGCTCCGCGCGTGGTCCGGTGCGGGGGCTGCGCGCCTCCGTGAGAAGCGCAGGTGCGTGAGGTGTCTCGGACACAGTGTCGGGCTCTCCCGTGTGGTGTGGGGCGACGGGTCGAACCCGAAGTAAGTTCGCGGGCGAGCCTACGGCAGTCACGCGGCGGGCCGCGAAGCCCCAAACCTCCTCCATAACAGTTGCATCAACAACCTCTGGCTTCACTCTGTTCACAGGCTATGGTCACCAGACAGCCGTCAACCGCAGTATGTTGAATAGAATGCCTGGCGACAGCCGAATCGCCGTGGACATGGGCCGCAGATCGGCACCGCCGCGAGGCTGGTTTTTCTAACGCTGTACAACCGCCAGGCTGCCTGCATAGAGTGGCCGCTCGACACGAGTGGCCGGCCAGGCCGGCCGACGCTTGAGAACAAGGATGGGGAGACCGTGCTTCGTACGCGAGGAACGCGCAGAACGATCACCGGGTTGGCGATTGTCGCTGCCACCGCAATGGCGGTGCCGGCAGGCGTATCCGCCCAGCCCGCACCGGCTCCGATCCCCGAGGGCATCGAGTCGCTGGCGGCCATCGCGCCGGCCATCATCGGCGCCGCTGCCGGACCGATGGACATCGCCGGCGGCCCGCAGGCCGATCTCCTGGCCCAGGCCAAGGCCATGCTGGAGGCCGCGAACCTGCCGCCGCAGACCAAGGCGACCCTCGAGAAGGTCATCACCTTCCTGGACGGCAGCGGCGGCGGCGGCCCCGAGCTCCCCCCGGCTGACGGCCCGGCCATCGCCCAGTTCCTCTACCCGTCCATCGGCAAGGGCTGCATCGACGGCACCGGCGACTCGATCGCCACCGCGCTCGCCGTGCCCGGCCCCGCGCACCTGCCGCCTCCGGGACCGACCGCCGAGCAGGCCGGGTTCGTCTTCACCGCGCTGGGCACCAGCAAGGCAACCGCCGAGCAGCCCAACCCGCTGACGGTCTCGTGGGTCAACATCGACAACCAGCGGACCGGAACGGACACGCTGACCACCGCGTCGCGGATCAACCCGGACGGCCCCGCCACCCTCTCGGCGATCGCCAACACCGGCCGCGGCCGCGTGCTCGCGGTGATCTCCGGCGGTCTCACCACCGAGTCCACCCCCGCACCGGTCACCTGCAGCTTCCTGCCGACCCTCGGGATGGTCACCGTCGGCTGACACCGACACCCGATCCACGTGTGAAGGGCCCCTCGCCTCGGCGAGGGGCCCTTCTGCGTGCGCCGGCCAGGTGGTCGAGCCGGGAGTCCTGTGGTAGACCGAGGAATGACCTCCTCCTCCAGACGCTCCGGGTCCGGTCGTTCGTGGAAGTCCAACCACTCCCGACGCTCGATCCTCTCGATCCGCTCGGAGGGGTCGATCCTCTCGATCGGCTCGTCCTACTCGATTCTCTCGATCGGCAGTGTCGGCTCGATCCTGTCGATAGGCTCGATCGGATCGGCCGGCTCGGCGCTGTCCACCGGTTCGTTCGGCAGCATCGGCTCGGCGCTGTCGGGGCTGTCCCAGTGGTCGGTGCTGTCGTGGCGCGCCACCCGCGAGAGCCCCGGCGAACGTCCGCTCCGCGTGCTGCCCGAGGAACCGGAACTGGCGGCGTCACCGCTGGCACACACCCAGACCTGAGCGAGGGAGAAGATCCACGTGACCGAGCCGACCAGGCCTGAGACCGACCGGCAGACGACGAGTCCGCGCTGGAGCAGGGCCGAACTGGAGAGCGCCTTCGAGGGCTACCAGCGCACCGTCGTCGAGGCCACGGAAACCGGGAACTGGAACCTCTTCGCGGACATGTTCACCGAGGACGCGACCTACGTCGAGCACGCGTACGGGAACTTCGCCGGGCGCGAGGAGATCCGCGAGTGGGTGGTCCGCACCATGACGTCCTTCCCCGGCAACCACATGCCCGAGTTCCCCGCAGCGTGGTACACGGTGGACGAGGACCGTGGCGTGGTCATCTGCGAGATCCGCAATCCCATGCGCGATCTCGGCGACGGCAGGACCCACGAGGCCTCGAACCTGACCATCCTGCACTACGCGGGCGACGGTCTGTGGTCGTGCGAGGAAGACGTCTACAACCCCATGAAGTTCCTCCAGATGGTCAAGCGGTGGTGCCGCAGCGCCGATGCCGCGGGAACCCTGCCGGACGAGGCCCGGAAGTGGCTCGCCGCGGTCGGCGTGTAGCGGACTACTCCGGCGTCGCCTGGGTGGTCGGCGGCGTGGCGGGGGCGGTCGATCCCGCGGAGATCCCCGCGTAGAGGTTTGCGGCGACCGTGTACAGCAGGTTCACGATGACGTCCATGTCTTCTCCGATTCCGTTGTGGGCATGCGTGTCTGACGACGGTACCGGGCTGACGGGCTGCTTCGGCACGAACCGCCCGACCGTCGACATCCGGCGCGGAGCGCTCTGACGGGGCTACGCTCCGAACATGAGAATCGCAGCAGCTGTAATCACCGCCTCTGCCATTGTCTTCGCCGTCGCGGGCTGTAGCTCGAACGACAATGGCAGCACCGAAACCACCACGAACAGCGCCAAGGACAACGTGTCCGCCGCGCTCAGTTCAGCGGCCAACGCGGCTGAGGGGGCGGTGTCCTCGGCCGGCGCGGCGGCCGGGTCGGCCATCTCCTCCGCCGGCGCCGCGGCCAGCACGCTGGCCAGTCAGGCCCGAGGCGCCGTAGACACGGCCAAGGTCTCGACCTTCACGGTCGCTTTCAAGACCAGGTACCCGAGCCTCGCGGAGGGCCGTGACGACGCGGTGATCGGCGACATCCTCAACCAGACCTGCGCCGACATCAACGCGAACAAGCCCGAGTCCGAGGTCGTCACCTCGCTCGAGGCCAGGGCCGGGAACGAGGGCACGGCCGCGACCCCGGAGCAGGCGCAGGAAATCTACAACATGGCCAAGCCGCTCTGCTGACACAGCGACCCGACTGAACCCGGGTGGTGGTCGTTGACCGGTCAGGCCAACGACCACTGCCCGTAGTCGGCGCGCAGGATCGCATTGAGGTCGACGCCGACGCCGTCGACTGCGCGCTTGTCGATCTCGTACTGGTGCAGGTGGGCGTCCGGGTGCACGTAGCCCTTCGGCGTGCCCCAGTTGTGCTGCCAGTAGAACGAACCCAGTCCCGCCGCCTGCAGCACGTCCAGCGTCCCCGAGTTCGCGTACACGCCGGTGTTCTCGTGTCCCACCACCGACTCCCAGCCCTCGATGTACGGCAGGACCTGGGTCGCGATCTCCGTCGCCGTCGGCTTGTCGTCGATGGACGCGTAGATCGGCCGGTTCTCCGGTCCGCCCGCCGCCAGGTGCAGTTCGAGTCCGCGCTCGGCGTGCCGTCGGCCCGCGTCGAACCCGCCGTGCCAGTCCGCGGTCGCGGCCTTGCCGAACTGGTAGCAGGACACCACCTCGAGGCCGGCGTCGGTGAGTGCGGTCGCCTCCGCTGCGCGCATCGGCTTGCCGGTCATCCACGTCGCGTCGGGCCTGGGGTCGGAGACGTAGCGGATCGCGCCGGTGTGCCCGGCGGCCAGGATCGCCGCCGCGTCGGGCACGCCGCCGGAGTAGTCGACGAGTGTCCCCAGGCTGGGCGCGGCGACGGCGGGGGTCCCACCGAGCGCGGCCACCCCGAGCGCGGCGGAACCGACCGCCGCATACCTGAACAGATTCCGACGTGACACGTCCACGTTTGCCTCGCAATTGCTGAAGGGGTCGGCCCACCGAAGATCCTGTGCATTCCATCACACCACCGCCAGCCTCGCCAGTTCACTTCCGTTCCACCAGTCACATCGTTCGGTCGCCGTGCGCAAGCCCCCCAATGCTCCACACAACCCGTCACCACGATGATCGCCCCCTGTACCCTCTCCGCCGGGGGTCGTAGAGGCAGGCGCACCGGTGCCTGCCGCCGCGATGGGAGGGATGTGCCGTGCCGTACCTGGCATTCGGGCTGTTGACGCTTGCACTGTGGGTTTTCTGCCTGGTGGACGTACTGACCCGGCAGGACTGGGAGGTACGTCATCTCCCGCGACTCGCATGGTTGTTCATAGTCCTGCTGGTGCCGACCGTCGGATCGCTTCTGTGGCTGATCCTCGGCCGCCCGCAGGGCCCGCCGCGGCCGGCGGCGCAGCGACAGTATTCGTCGCACTTCGGAGAGTACGAACGGCCCGGCCGCCACGTCGCACAGAACCCGGCCGACGATGAGGCCTTCTTACGGCAGTGCCGCGAGCGCGCGGAGGAGCAGCGCCGCGTCGCCCGACAGCAGCGCCTGGCTCGCGACCCCGAACAACCCGACGAGCGCTAGTCGCTCGGGTCGTTTCCCGCCACCGTCCGGCGGGCAATCTCGAGCAGGTCCGGACGGCCGAGCACCGTCACCACGTCGCCGACGCACAGGACCGTCGAGGCGGCGCCCGGCAGCACGGCGTCACCGCGCTGCACCGCAAGCACCAGGCAGCCGCTGGGCAGCACCCCCTGCCCCAGCGGGCGTCCCAGCACCGTGGCGCCCACGCCCACCCGCGCCTCGAGGACCTCCACGTGCGAGCCCACGTTGGCGACGCGCCGCTCCTCGGCCTGCACCTCGGCCCGGTACCCGTGGACCAGATCGCGGACAGCGACGATGCCTCGGACCCGGCGACGGCCGTCGACCACCGTCGTCCACCGGACTCGATCCGACATCGCGTCCAGCGCCTGGTCCAGGTTCCCCGCGACGTCGACGGTCGCGGCGCTCGCATCGACCCGGCGGGCGAGCGGTCCGGTCGCCCGGTCGTCCGGCAGGGCGTCGAGGTCCGTGCGCGTCACCGTCCCGGTGAAGCGCCCCTCCCCGTCGACCACCGGGGCCCCGGGCACGCCGGCCGCGTGCATCCGCTCGGCTGCCGTCGCGCAGGAGGTGTCGGCGCCGAGGACCAGCCGGGGCTCGGACATCGACCCCGCCACCGCGACCCGGCCGAGCAGGGGCATCCCGAGCCGCAGGCGCGCCGCGCGGGACTCTTCGCGGGTGCCCAGCTGCGAGCGGTAGATCGTCTTCCCGGTGCGCTGGACGATGAGGTACGACAGCCCGACGGCGAGCATTCCCGGCGCGAGGACGGTCAGGCTGCCGGTCATCTCCCCGACCATCACCATCACCGCCAGCGGCGCGCGGGCGATGCTGCCGAAGCAGGCCATCATCCCCACGATGACGAACGGCGCCGGGCTGTCCGGGATGCCGGGCGCGAAGGGTTCGAGCAGCCGCCACACCGCGGCCCCGATGAACGCGCCGATCACCATGCCCGGACCGAAGATGCCGCCCGAGCCGCCGGTGGCGATGGACAACGAGGTGGCGAGGATCTTCGCGACCGGCAGCACCAGCACCACCCACAGCGGCATCGCCATCAGGGACTCGCGCCCCAACGACTGCTGCACCCAGCCGTACCCGCTGCCGAGCACCTCGGGCAGCGCGAGCGCGAGCAGGCCGACCAGCAGCCCACCGATCGCCGGCTTGAGTACTCGACTGCACGGGACCCGGGCGGACAGGCCCGCGACGCCGTAGAACATGCCCGCGTACAGCAGCCCGATCAGCCCGCCGAGGACCCCGATCACGGCGAACCACACCAGGTGCAGCGGATCGGTGAACCGGTAGTCCGCCGCCGCGTAGCCGAACAGCGGCGCGAAACCCAGCAGCGAGCCGAACACCGAGTAGCTGACGATCGACGTGATCAGGCCCGGGATCACGGCGTCGAAGTCGAAGTCGTCGCGGTAAGCGATCGAACCGGCCAGCAACGCGCCGCCGAGCGGTGCCCCGAAGATCGCGCCGATGCCGGACCCGATGCCGACCGCGACCGCGATCCTGCCGTCGCGCGGCGAGAGGTCGAGAAACCGGGCCAGCAGCGAACCGAAGCCGGCCGAGATCTGCGCGGTCGGGCCCTCCCTGCCGCCGGATCCGCCGGACCCGATCGTGATCGCGGAGGCGACGAGCTTCACGACCACGGCGCGGACCCGGATCTTCCGGGGGTTGTGGTGGATCGCGTCGATCGCGTCGTCGGTGCCGTGGCCGGCGGCCTCCGGGGCGAACGTGAACACGATGAAGCCGGACGCCAGCCCGCCCAGACACACGATCAGCGGGATGGCCCACGGCCGGGTGAAGCCGCCGCTGCCTGCGCCGCCGCCCTCGCCCGCTGCCTCGGGCGGCGTGTAGCCGCCGAGCACCCCCAGCAGCAGGTGGGTGGCCTGGGTGAGTGCGAGGTAGAAGACGACGGCGCCGAGGCCGGCGATGACACCGATCGCGGCGCCGAGGACGAGCCACTTGCGCAGGTAGCTCGACCGGCCGATCCATCCGCCCAGCGAGGTTCCGGCCGACCGCACGGTCTCGTGCCATCGGTCCGTCGCCGCGCGGGCCGCGGACACCTCAGCCCGGCCCGGCCGTCATGACACTGGCGAGTCGACAGTCGCTGGCCGTCACGACTTCTGAGCCTACGGCAGCTTTTGCCTGTTCGGCGGGGTTCCCGGGCCAGGGCCGGGCAGGGCCGAGCCGGGCTGGGTCAGGACACCGACATCTGCCAGACGACCGCCGCCGCCAGCGCACCGATGCCGTTGAGCGACCAGTGCAGGGCGATCGGGGCAAGCAGGCTGCCGCTGCGCCGACGCAGCCAGGTGAACACGAATCCGGCCGCCGCCGTCGCGAGCACGGCGCCGACGATCCCGGCGACCTGCCCGAACACTCCCCCGCCCAGGAACCCGGTCAGGCCCTTGTTCCCGCTGGTCAAGCCAATCGACGACGCGATGTGCCAGAGCCCGAACAGCAGCGACCCGGCGGCGAATACCCCGCGGGCACCGGTGATCCGGTCGAGGGTGCCGTGCAGGACACCGCGGAATGCCAGCTCCTCGGGGATCACGGTCTGCAGGGGGATGACGATCATCGACGCGATCAACGCGCCCGAGATGGTGGCGTAGCGGTCGGCCATGAAGAACGGCCGGGTCAGCGGAAGCAGCACGCCGATCCCCACCACCGCGAGCACCAACCCGACGGCGCCGAGCGCGTACAGCGAGCCCTTTCGCCAGTGCCGCGGCGAGAGCCCCAGCTCCGCCCAGCCGAGCCCGCGCCGCCTGGTCAACGCGACCAGGACGACCGCCGCGATCGGCACGCTTGCGATGCTGGCCCACGCGTTGGTGAAGTGCGCGATCAGGTTCGTGCCGACCAGGACCAGGACCACCACGGCCACGTCGAGGTAGGCGTGAAATGCGTGCCGCTCGGCCGACGGAGCCGGCGCGTCCGCGACTGCCACACCGGCGGCGGGGAGGGCTGCGACTCCCGAAGCGGGCAGGGCAGCGACTCCCGAGGCGGGGAGAGCTGGGCCGAGTTCCCGAAACTGCATTGGACCCAGTGTACGGATACGCCGTCCGGGGCCACCCGATCCGCGACCTCGGTGTCGGTGTCCTCCCCTACACTCGCGCCATGCCGACCGGGGTGGACCGCAGACGGATGCTGGCGTACCGCTGGCACGCCCAGCAACTCGACCGCGCTCCCGGGACCGCGGGTCCGACGGACTGCGACATCCTCGACCTCGGCGTCCAGAACACAGGCCCCGACGGCGCCGCCTGGGCGCTGAGACTGCGCGGCGCGGCCGGGCCGGGGCCCGACGAGCGCGGCAGGCTCGCCCTCGCGTGGACGCTGCGCGGAGCGCCGCACCTCTACCGTCGCGGCGACCTGCCCGCGGTCGCCGTCGCCACCGCACCGCTGTCCGAGACCGACGCCGGCAAACGCATCTTCGACGCCAACAAGCCGCTGAAGGCGGCCGGCATCCCCGCGCTCGACGCCCTGCGCACCGTGGCCGGCCTGATGGACGAGATCGTCACCGAACCCACCGTCAAGGGCGCCATGTCCAGCGCCCTCACCGCCCGCGTCGAGGCCCCTTACCTACGGTTCTGCCGGCCCTGCGACGCCACCCACGTGTACGAGATGCCGTTCCGGCTGGCCGCCCTGCAGGCCGGGCTCGAGCTGCGGCCCGGCACCTCCCCGCCGGTGCTCGAGAAGATCCCCGGCTGGCGGCAGGCCGCCTTCGCCGCGTCGGGCGCCGAGGCGGACCCACGGTTGGACGTCGTCCGCGGCTACCTGCGGTTCTACGGCCCGGCCAACCCCGCGCAGGTCGCGGCCTTCCTCGACGCCCCGGTCCGGGACGTCAGGGCGCACTGGCCCGAGGACGCCGTCGACGTGCTCGTCGACGGCCAACCCCGCTCGATGCTCGCCGCGGACCTGGACGCGCTGCTGGCACCGCCGGACGACGACTCGGTCCGGTTGCTCGGCCCCTTCGACCCGTACCTGCAACTCAAGGACCGCGAGACGCTGGTGCCGGACCCCGACCACCGCAAGTCGCTGTGGCCCACGCTGGGCCGGCCGGGCGCGATCGCCCGCGGCGGCGAACTGGTCGGGCTGTGGCGGCCGCGGGCGTCGGGCCGCAAGCTCACCGTGGCGATCACCCCGTGGGGCCGGCTCTCCGCGGCGGTCCGCGCCGGCGTCCGCGAGCAGGCCGAGGCGCTGGCCGAGCATCGTGGCGTCGCGGCGGCCGGGGTGACCGAGGAGGCCTGACCGGGGCCGTCGAGCAGGGCCGATCGGCGCACCATTAGCCTGGACGAGCACTTCGTACCCCCTTGCTCAGGAGAGATGATGGCCGACTTCCTCTACGAGGACCTGCTCCCGATCGGTGAAGACACCACCGAGTACCGGCTGCTCACCACCGAGGGGGTGTCCACCGTCGAGGGACCCGACGGCCGCACCTTCCTGCAGGTCGAGCCCGAGGCGCTGCGGCTGCTCACCGAGACCGCGCTGCACGACATCTCGCACTACCTGCGCACCGACCACCTGACGCAGCTGGCCAGCATCCTCGACGACCCCGAGGCGTCGAACAACGACAAGTTCGTCGCGTTGGACCTGCTCAAGAACGCAAACATCGCCGCGGCCGGCGTGCTGCCGATGTGCCAGGACACCGGCACCGCGATCGTGATGGGCAAGCGCGGGCAGCAGGTGCTCACCCCCGGTGACGACGAGGAGTCGATCGCCCGCGGCGTGTACGACGCCTTCACCCGGCTGAACCTGCGGTACTCGCAGAACGCCCCCATCACCATGTGGGACGAGAAGAACACCGGCAACAACCTGCCCGCGCAGATCGAGCTGTACGCGGACACGGCCAAGGGCCACGAGAACGCCTACAAGTTCCTGTTCATGGCCAAGGGCGGTGGCAGCGCCAACAAGTCCTACCTGTTCCAGGAGACGAAGGCGATCCTGAACCCGGACTCGATGATGCAGTTCCTCGAGGCCAAGATCCGCGCGCTCGGCACCGCGGCCTRCCCGCCGTACCACCTCGCGATCGTCGTCGGCGGCACGTCCGCCGAGTTCGCGCTCAAGACGGCCAAGTACGCGTCCGCGCACTACCTCGACGAGCTGCCCACCGAGGGCGCGATCACCGGCCGCGGCTTCCGCGACCACGAGCTGGAGAAGCAGGTCTTCGAGCTCACCCAGAAGATCGGCATCGGCGCGCAGTTCGGCGGCAAGTACTTCTGCCACGACGTCCGCGTCGTGCGTCTCCCCCGCCACGGCGCGTCGCTGCCCGTCGCGATCGCCGTGTCCTGCTCGGCGGACCGTCAGGCCAAGGCGAAGATCACCCCCGAGGGCGTCTTCCTCGAGCAGCTCGAGTTCAACCCGGGCCGGTTCCTGCCCGAGGTCACCGACAGCCAGCTCGATGCCGACACCGACGGCATCTCGGGCACCGGCAAGGGCGCCGCGGTCAAGATCGACCTCACCCGCCCGATGCCGGAGATCCTGGCCGAGCTGTCCAAGCACCCGGTCAAGACCCGCCTGTCGCTGACCGGCCCGCTGGTCGTCGCGCGCGACATCGCGCACGCGAAGATCAAGGAGCGTCTGGACGCCGGCGAGGAGATGCCGCAGTACCTCAAGGACCACCCGGTGTACTACGCCGGTCCGGCCAAGACCCCCGAGGGCCTGGCGTCCGGTTCCTTCGGACCCACCACAGCCGGCCGCATGGACTCGTACGTCGAGCAGTTCCAGGCCGCGGGTGGCTCGATGATCATGCTGGCCAAGGGAAATCGGTCCAAGCAGGTCACCGACGCATGCAACACGCACGGCGGCTTCTACCTCGGTTCCATCGGCGGACCGGCCGCGCGCCTGGCCCTGGACTGCATCAAGAACGTCGAGATCGTCGAGTACGAAGAGCTCGGCATGGAGGCGGTCTGGAAGATCGACGTCGAGGACTTCCCCGCGTTCATCGTCGTCGACGACAAGGGCAACGACTTCTTCGCGCACACCGGCGAGGTCACCGTGACGATCGGCAAGCGCCCCGGCCTCTAGAACAACACGAAACCGGCCCGACGGGAATCCTTCCGTCGGGCCGGTTTCGTTGTGGGGCACGAAAATTCACCGGAGCCGAGTCCACCGAGCGGAGCATCCTTCCGCGCCACCGGCGTTGGCCGTCAGGCAGCGCTGTGCGTCCCGACCCGGTGACTCGTCTGAATGTCGGCCAGGATGTTCACACGCCGCTGCAAGTAGCGCGGAGTCGACCCAACCAGATCGCCGACCACAGCCACGCAACGACGGGAGAGACGCGAACGGTGGAGCCGACAGAAGCGTGAGCCTGATTCAGCCGCTGTGCGCACCGACAACTGTGAGCAGATGGGTTGCGGGCTGACGTCCGAACGACCCGTCTGTCGGATGTTCGGACGAATCCGGTCAGACCTCTTCCAGCGCCTGCCCGCGACGTTCCGGCAGCGCCGTCGTCGCGACCGCGGCGATCGCGAAGGACACCGCGAACACCCCGAACACCAACGGATTTCCGCCTCCCGTCAGCAGCCACGGCACCATCAGCGGCGCGATGATCGACGCGATCCGGCCGAATGCCGCCGCCGCCCCGGTCCCCGAGCCCCGCGCCGTCGTCGGGTAGAGCTCGGGACCGATCGCGTACAACGCGCCCCAGGCGCCAAGGTTGAAGAACGACAACGCCATTCCCGCCGCCACGATCTGCGTCGGGGTGTCCGCCAGCCCGAACGCGCCCGCCGACACCGCCGAGCCGACCAGGAACAGCGCCAGGGTGCCGCGCCGCCCCCACGCCTCGATCAGCCAGGCCGCGACCGCATAACCGGGCAGCTGGGCGAGGGTGATCACGAGCGTGTACTGGAACGACTTCACCAGGTCGAAACCCTGCTCGACCAGCAGGCTGGGCAGCCAGATGAAGGCACCGTAGTAGGACAGGTTGATGCAGAACCAGACGGTCCACAGCGCCCCCGTGCGCCTGCGCAGCCGGGGCGACCAGAGAGACTCGGCGGCGCCGTCGACGCGGGCCTCGGCCGATGCCCGGGGCACCGGCTCGGGCTTGGGGTCGGGGTCGAGCTCGGGCGTCCGGACAGCCCACCCGATCGGGGGCGACTCCTCGAAGGACCGGACCGCGGCCTCCGCCTCGGCGTGGCGGCCGCGCCGTTCGAGGAAGCGGACCGACTCGGGCAGGCCGAGCCGGACCACCACGGCGTACGCGGTGGGCACCACCCCCACCGCCAGCGCCCACCGCCAGCCGTCGTCGCCGAGCGGCACCACGTAGTAGCCGATCAGGGCGGCCAGGATCCAGCCGACCGCCCAGAACGCCTCCAGCGCCACCACCATCCGGCCACGCAGGCTGCGCGGGGCGTACTCGCTGACCAGGGTCGACGCGACGGGCAACTCGGCGCCGAGGCCGAGGCCGACCACGAAGCGCAGCACCATCAGCACCGCCACCGAACCCGCCAGCGCGGTGGCGCCGGTCGCGACGCCGTAGATCAGCAGGGTCGCGGCGAACACCTGCCGCCGGCCGATCCTGTCCGCGAGCAGCCCGCCGACGCTGGCCCCGACGGCCATACCGACGAAGCCGATCGAGCCGATCCAGGACAGCTGGGTCCTGCTCAGCTCCCAGTGCACGGCCAGCGCGGCCATCACGAACGAGATCAGCCCGACGTCCATCGCGTCGAGCGCCCAGCCGACGCCGGACCCGAGCAGCAGCCGGCCGTGCCTACGGGTGAACGGAAGCGCGTCGAGGCGCTCGGTGCGGGTCCGGGTTTCCGGACTCACCGCGTCCGCTAGGTCCAGAGCGCCGCGACCAGGACGGTCACCACGGACAGGCCACCGACCGCGTGCACGAGATTCGGGTTGGGCTGGCCCTTCTTCTGCCGGGCCCGGGTGATCTCCGCGAGGGCGAGGATCACCAGCGAGAGCACCAGCTTGACGGCGATCTTGGCGTGGATGTAGTTCTTGTCCAACGCGCCCTCGCCGAGGCCGACGATGATCAGCCCGGTCACGAACTGGGCGCGGGCGCCCCACACCATCACCTCGGAGACCCGGGGCGCGTTCAGCACGGCAAAGTAGCCACCGACCAGCGCCGCCATACCGAGCAGGTGGCACACGACGAAGATGTTGTACACGACAGTCATGCCCGCACCCTATCGGGTGGACGAGATCCGCCCTCCCCGATCTGGTGCGATCGGGAAGGGCGGATGTTCGTGTCGGCGGGTGGGTTTCGGCCACCCGGTCCGACTACACGGTGCCGGCGAGCCGGTTCGCGAGCAGCGTGGTGAAGCGGGCCGGGTCGTCGAGCTCCCCGCCCTCGGCGAGCAGCGCCATGCCGTAGACGAGCTCGGCGGTGTCCGCCAGGCCCGGGTCCTCGGCACGGTCGGCGTGCGCCGCGCGCATCGCGGTCACCAGCGGGTGCGTCGGGTTCAGCTCGAGGATGCGCCGTGACGGCGGGACCGGCTGTCCGGACGCCCGGTACATCCGCTCGAGGGTCGGCGACATGCTGAAGGCGTCGCCGACCAGGCAGGCCGGGGAGGAGGTCAGCCGGCTGGACAGGCGCACCTTCGTGACCTGCTCACCGAGGGACTCCGTCATCCAGTCGAGCAGTCCGGCGAAGTCCTTCTCCTGCGCCTCACGCTCGGACTCGTTGGCCTTCTTGTCGTCCTCGCTGTCGAGATCGACCTCGCCCTTGGCGATCGACTGGAACGTCTTGCCCTCGAACTCCGGGACAGACCCGACCCACATCTCGTCGACGGGGTCGGTGAGCAGCAGCACCTCGAGCCCCTTCGCGCGGAACGCCTCCATGTGCGGGGAGCTCTCGAGCAGCTGCCGCGACTCGCCGGTCGCGTAGTAGATCTGCTCCTGGCCGTCCTTCATCCGCGTGACGTACTCGGCGAGGGAGGTCGACTCCTCCTCGCTGTGGGTCGAAGCGAACGACGAGATCTCCAGCAGCGCATCGCGATTGTCGGTGTCGGAGAGCAGGCCTTCCTTGACCGCGCGGCCGAACTCCGCCCAGAAGGTGCGGTACTCGTCGGGGCGCTGCGCCTTCATGTCCTTGACGGTGGCGAGCACCTTCTTGGTGAGCCGGCGACGGATCGCGCGGATCTGCCGGTCCTGCTGCAGGATCTCGCGGGAGACGTTCAGGGACAGGTCCTGCGCGTCCACCACGCCCTTGACGAACCGCAGGTACTCCGGCATCAGCTGGTCGCAGTCGTCCATGATGAACACGCGCTTGACGTAGAGCTGCACGCCGGTCCGGCCGTCGCGGTTGAACAGGTCGAACGGCGCGTGCGACGGAATGAACAGCAGCGCCTGGTACTCGAAGGTGCCCTCCGCCTTCATCGGGATGATCTCCAGCGGCTCGTCCCAGGCGTGGGCGATGTGCCGGTAGAACTCCTTGTACTCGTCGTCGGAGACCTCGTCGCGCGAGCGCGCCCACAGCGCCTTCATCGAGTTGATCGTCTCGGCCTCGACCGTGACCTGCTCGGCCTCGCCGTCCTCGGTCGCCGGTGTGCGCCGCTCGACGTCCATCCGGATCGGCCAGGCGATGAAGTCGGAGTAGCGCTTGACGAGTTCCCGGATCTTCCGCTCCGACGTGTAGTCGTGCAGGTGGTCCTCGGTGTCCTCGGGCTTGAGGTGCAGCGTCACGGCGCTGCCCTGCGGCGCGTCCTCGACCGTCTCGATCGTGTAGGTGCCCTCGCCGGTGGACTCCCAGCGCGTCGCCTGGCTCTCGCCGGCCCGGCGCGTCAGCAGGGTGACCTTGTCCGCGACCATGAACGTCGAGTAGAAGCCGATGCCGAACTGACCGATCAGCTCCTCCGAGGCCGCGGCGTCCTTCGCCTCGCGCAGCTTGCGGCGCAGCTCCCCGGTGCCGGAGCGGGCCAGCGTGCCGATCAGGTCCACCACCTCGTCCCGGGACATGCCGATGCCGTTGTCCCGGATGGTGAGGGTGCGCGCCTGCTGGTCCACCTCGATCTCGATGTGCAGGTCCGACGTGTCCACGTCGAGATCCTTGTCACGGAAGGCCTCGAGCCGCAGCTTGTCCAACGCGTCCGAGGCGTTGGAGACCAACTCCCGCAGGAAGGAGTCCTTGTTCGAGTAGACCGAGTGGATCATCAGGTCCAGCAGCTGGCGGGTCTCCGCCTGGAACTCCAGCTGCTCGCGTTCTCCGGTGTGCACGTTCAATCCGATTCCCTTCGACAGCAGAACCTCTGCGCCAGATTTGTCGACGGAATGATACGCCGCACCTCACGGCCGTTCGGGTGGTCCCCGAACACGGGCGAGGCCCGGAGGAGCGATTGCTCCGCCGGGCCTCTTCCGTGGGATTCGGCGGCTTGCTACGGACCGACAGCCCACAGGGTTGCCAGGTGGGTGGCCGCGTCGGCCCCGAGGAAGGGAAGAAGTGCGTCGAAAATGATCGTGGACATCTGTTGACTCCGTTCGAAGACTCGTCGAGTCGTCACGTGCTGGCCGGAAACCCGCGTACTGGTAGCAGGGTATCGGCGGTGGGGCCGCTCCGCCACCGATTCCTTCAACCCGCCACCGGCTCCTAGAAGACGAAGGGAATCAGCCGCTTGGTCCGTCGCATGTACTCCCGGTACGGATCGCCGAGGCCCTCCGCGAGCACCCGCTCCTCGTACGGGATCCGGACGGCGTAACCGAGCACCAGGCCACCCACCGCCAGCGGGGACAGCCAGTTCGTGTACGCGATCGTGAACCCGAATGCGCAGATCAGCGCGCCGGTGTACGACGGGTGCCGGATCCGGCGGTAGAGCCCGGTGTCGACCACCCGCTGCCCCGCCGTGGTCTGCACCCCGAAGGTGAACGACGCGCCCAGCTCGTGCACGGCGCGCAGTCGCAGCCCCTGTCCGGCGACCGCGATCGTCAGGCCGGCGACGAACAACCAGCCGGCGCCCGTCGTGATCACCGTGGCGGGCACCAGCAGGCTGACCGCGAGGCCACCCAGGTACGCCACCAGCAACCCCAGACCGACCGCCAGCCCGCTGCCCCGGTCACGGCTCTCGGGCGCGCGATGGCGACGGCCGATCCAGATCTCCGAGGACACCAGGGCCACCCCGGCCAGGGCGAGCACCGCGCCCGCCGCCGGGTGCGAGGCGAAGTACGGCTCCGCCGACGTCATCGCCGGAACCGCACAACTGCGGGACGAGCGTCGCCGCACCTCATGCCCCTAGACGATAGGTTCTCCGCGCCGGTTCGGCGCCGACACTGCGTCGCGCACCTCGTCGACCGCCTGGTGGAGCAGTCGCTCGTACTCGTCGACGTCGTCGAGGACGGCGGGGCTGGTGGCGACGCCGATGGTGACGGTGTCACCGATGCCGTGCACCCCGTGGGTCAGGCCCATGAACTGCGAGAGCGCCGGGAAGCCGGAGGTGAACCGGACGGCGCCGCCACCGAGGCGCAGGTCCGCGGGGCCGCGGTCGACGCTCGAGACCACGGTGTCGCCGGTGACGGCGTCGGGGACGGCCGTGAAGTCGAACTGCTCGACGCCCCACCGCACCAGCGGTCCGGGGACCCCGCGCAGCGCACGGTCGGCAGCCGCGGCGGCCGGGTGCTCGCCCCGCACCCGTGCTCGTGCCAGCGACGCGGCGATCGCGGCGGCGCGCTCCCGCAGGTCCGCAGTCTCCGGGTGCAGGTCCACCGCGACATTGCGGAAGTGGTTGCGGGCCAAGGCTGCGCCGGGCTTGGCCACGGTCACCTCGGCGACCAGCCCGTCCGCCCTCCCCCGCGCCTGCAGGTAGCGGGTGAGCGCCAGCGAAATTGCGGTCATCGCACCCACCGTCACGGTGACGCCGTCGCCCCGCAGGTCCGCGGCGTTGCGGACCACCGTCCGGATCTGCCGCCGTTCGTCGGGCCGGGCGTTCGTGAGGCCCTTGGGACGGCTCGGCGGCGACGGCGGGATGCTGCCGTCCGCGGTGCCGCGCTCCAGGTCCTGGTGGGTGCGGTGCGCCCGCGGCGCGGCCGCGGCCAGTTCGGCCAGTTGCATCGGCAGCCGGGCCACCGCCCGCACCAGCGCCGACGCCGGTCGCCACGGCTCGGGCCGGGCACCGGACCCGGTGGGGTGCGGGCCGAACAGTTCGCGGGCCAGCCCCGAGGCACCTCGGCCGTCCGCCAGTGCGTGTGCCACCTGCAGCACCGCCACCGCGGCCGCCCCGCCGCCCCCTGGCGCGCCCTCGGCGACTCCGAAAAGGTGCAGCCGCCAGGGTGTTTCACGTGGGTCGAGCCGGCCGGTGAGCAACTCCTCGACCGCCGACCGGCATCCCGCCCAGTCCGTCACGGTCTCGTGCAGCATCACCTGGCTGCCGTCGATCTCCCCCGGCACCCAGTACGGGTAGTCCGCGTGGAACGGCACCTCGCGGACGCGCAGTCGCAGGTCCGCGACGGCGCCTGCCCGTGCGAGCAGCTCGATCCGGACCGCGTCCAGGCCGCGCTCTGGGGCGTCGAAGCAGTACAGCAGGAACTGGTCGGTGGGAATCTTCCGCGAGATCCAATAGGTCTGGGCGTCAGGGGGACTCATCCGCGGCACCGCCGGAAGATATCACCGACCGCCGACGCCGGCGCGGCCGCCGTGGCAGGCTCTGGCGGGACCCGGCACCCGCCAGGCGAGGGAGGTTCAGTCGATGCGATTCCCGTGGCGCTTGCCGGCGGCAGGCGCGGTGACCGTGCTGCTCGCGACGGGCCTCGGTGTCGCCGCTCCCGGCACCGCCTGCGCATGCTCATGTGCGTCATTCGCCACGCCGGAGGAGGCGGTGAGCCACGCCTCGGGGGTGTTCGTGGCCCGTGCCACCGACGTGGCATCCGGCGGGTTCACCGACACGTACCAGTTCGCGGTCTCGGAGGTGTTCAAAGGCGACGTCGGGCCGACGACCACGGTCGGCACCCTGTCGGACGGCAACGGCTGCGGAACCGGTTTCGAGGTCGGCCGGGAGTACCTGCTGTTCGTGTCCCGGCCGTACGACGTGAGCGCGGCCTGGGAGGCGTACTCCTGCGGGCCGTACACCGGGACCTCGTTCGACGTGCGGGCGGCGACCGAGCGGGTCTACGGCGCGGCCCGTGCGCCGTCGGCGGACGGGCCGGTCCACCGGATCACCCCGTGGACGCGGATGACCGCCGCCGTCCCGCTGCCGTTGCTGGCAGTGGGCGCGGCGGCGGCCGTCGGGCTGTCCTGGTGGGTCGTCTCGGCGATTCGCAGGCGGCGCCGGGCCACCGACTGACGGCTACTTGCCGGTCAGCGCGCCTCGGCCACCGCCGCGAGCTGCGCCAGCCCCTTCTCGAAGTCCTTGCCCCTTCTCCGTGCGGGGACTCGGCCCCTGGTTGGTCTCCGGATGCCTCGACGGTCAGCCGGCGGCATCCTCCTTCAGCGTGTGCGCGACGAGGGCGTTCGCGTGTCCGTGGCCCATCCCGTGTTCGGCCTTCAGCCACGCGACGAGTTCCATGTGCCCACTCAGCTCCGAGGCACGGATCATCGACTTCCACTCACTGATCGGCCGGCCGTACTTCTTCTCGATCGACGGGAAGTAGGAGGCCGGACCCTGCACTGGCTCAGTCATGTTCGCCGACGCTACCGCCCGGGTCCGACATGCGCCCACTATCGGCGGGCGCCCGGAGCCCCCGTGTGCCACGCCGAATTGCCAGGGTCCTCTCAGTCGCTCCTGTCCGGATTCTTACCCGCGACGAGCAGCATGGCCTCATGAAGCAGGTAACCGTCCTCGCCGTCGGCGGCACCGGGGAGTCCCACCCGGACGACCGCCGCACCGAGGTGACGGGCCTGCTGCGCGAGGTCACCGCCGCGCTGGACGCTCGCTTCGACTCGCGGTGGGTCGGCTACCCGGCGTCGTACGGCCCGGTCGCGGCGGGCGGGCTGAGTTTCCGGCGCAGCACCGAGGTCGGCGTCCGGCAGGTGCTCGACGCACTCGAGGGCGCCGACGGGCCGGTCATGCTGATCGGGTACTCGCAGGGCTGCAGCGTCGTCCGCGAGGTGCTGGGACACATGGCGGACGGTCGCGTCCGCTGCGATGTCGTCGCCGCGGGCCTGATCTCCGATCCGCAACAGCCCGAGGGCGCGGTGCCGGGGTGTCGCGGCCGCGGTGTCGCCGGGGCGGGACCTGCCGTACCGGAATCGGTTCCGGTCCTGTGGATCGGACACCCGGAGGACATGATCTGCAACGCCAGCGACGACAGCCTCGTCCGCGACATCGCCGACCTCACCCGCTGGATGTCGTTGCGGGACCTGCGCACCTGGCTCGCGAAGACATGGGAACTGATCCGTCGCAACAGCTTCCAGAACGCCACCAAGACCCGCGTGAGCGTCCGGCAGTGGCGCACCGACCTGCGGCGCCTGCGCACCGCGATGCTCGAGGTGCTGGGCTACCTACCCCCGCGCCTGACCTGGCGCGGCATCCAGGTGGCCAACCCACGGGGCGGTCGGCACGTCGCGTACGCCACCGAGCCGCTGGACGCGAGAGGACTGTCCGGATGCGAGGTGCTGGCGCAGTGGATCCAGGTCCAGGCCACGTTCGGACGGCGCCCGACCGGCCGGGCATCGCTCCGCGCTGCTTGAGCGCGGCGGGCCGGGGCAACAAAAAACGCCCCCGTAGCTCATCCCGAGTGTGTGAACACCGGGAGCGACGGAGGCGTCTTTGCATTCCCCTACCAAAGAGCCTGCAACCTCACTGTAGCCGATCCGGCCCGGGCCGCCGACGGCGGTCGGCACGCACCATCTCCACCAAAAGCCCTGAGTGCCATGAACGGATGAATCCGTACCGCTTGACGCACGGGCCGCCCGATCAGCTGGTAGGGATGCGGTGACCTGAAACGAAGGAACGCCGTTGTACCGCCCACCAGCACCGCCACCGGAACCCGCCCCGCGCACCAAACGCGCCCGCAGCCTCCTCCCCTGGATCGCGGGCGCAGTGGGTGTGGCTGCGGCTGTCGGGTTCTTCGCACCCGACGCGCCCGCCCCGTCGTCTACGACGACAGCCTCGACGACGGCGCAGACCACGGCCCCGACGACGACCCGGCGGGCGGACAAGCCGCTCCCCACACCGACGGAAAGGCCCCTCGCCGCACCGGCCGCGACCGGAAGCGCCGACACCTCCGGCTCCGCGACCGGCGCACTCGCCACCCTCGGCACCCTGCCGGTCAAGGGTCGCGCCCCGAAGACCGGTTACGACCGCGCCCTGTTCGGGCAGGCCTGGTCCGACGACGTGACCGTCGACGGCGGCCACAACGGCTGCGACACCCGTAACGACATCCTGCGACGCGACCTGACCGCGGTCGCGCTCAAACCCGGCTCCAACGGCTGCACCGTCCTGTCCGGCACCCTCGCCGACGCCTACACCGGTGCCACCGTCGACTTCACCCGCGGCCAGGACACGTCGCGGGCAGTGGAGATCGATCACGTGGTGGCTCTGTCGGATTCGTGGCAGAAGGGTGCGCAGCAACTCGACGAGCCGACGCGCCGCAACTTCGCGAACGACCCCCGGAACCTGCAGGCGGTCGACGGCCCGACCAACCAGCGCAAGAGCGACGGCGACGCCGCCACCTGGCTGCCACCGAACAAGGCGTACCGCTGCACGTACGTCGCCCGACAGGTCGAGGTGAAGGCCGCGTACGGCCTGTGGGTCACCGAGGCCGAGCGAGACGCGATCGCACGGGTGCTCGGCGACTGCGGCGCGGCACCGGCCCGGGTGGTGCCGGCGGCCGCCGACGACGAGCAGTCCGACGACAGGGACCGTGTGGTGGCGCCGGTACCGCGGACGGCACCCGAGCCGGTGCGAGAGCAGGTCCCCGCTCCCCCGGTGCCCGCACCGCGCCAACAAGCGCCTGCACCCGCCCCGCCCGCTGTCGCGCCCGCGCCCGTCCCGTTGGTCGCCCCGCCGGAGCCGGCACCCCGCGCGTCGGTGTCGTACGCCAACTGCAGCGCGGTCCGCGCCGCGGGCGCGGCTCCGATCCACGCCGGCGATCCCGGCTACAGCAGCAAGCTCGACCGGGACGGCGACGGGATTGCCTGCGAGTAGACCCGAACTCGCCGCGGCGGACCCGCCACCCGTGATAGAACACGTTCTAATTGTGTGCGGCGGATCACCGCGCGGCGCACGACCACGACCGCACGCCACCGAAGGATCTCGATGCACTGGTACACCGGGAACACCGCCTACGACACCGTCCTGACGATCGCATTCGCGTTCGCCGCATTCGTCATCGTCGGCGGTCTCTTCGCGCAGAGTTCGTACGGCCGATTCTCTTCGACCACACTGGGATTCAATCTCAACCCGAAGCTGGGCTGGTGGTTGATGGAGATCCCCGCGACGGTGGTCTTCGCGGTCTTCTACCTCTCGGGACCGAACCGTTTCGAACCCACGTCGCTGGTGCTTGCCGCGATCTGGCTGCTGCACTACGCCAACCGCGGTTGGTTCTTCCCGCTGTCCATCCGGCAGGTTCCCGGCAAACGCAGCACGTTCAACGTGTCGGTCATCGTCATGGGCATGCTGGTGACCTGCATGCACGGCTACCTCAACGGCGCCTTCTTCAGCCACGACTACCTCGGCCAGTACGGGACCGAGTGGCTCACGGACCCGCGCTTCCTGATCGGCGTCGTGATCTACCTCGGCGGGTTCGTCCTGCTGGTGAACTCTGAGTCCATCGTGCGCAACCTGCGCGACAAGGCGAACCCGGGTGCCACCGAGTACAAGGTTCCCTACGGCGGCGGGTTCCGGTTCGTCACCAGCCCCGCCTATCTCGGCGAGCTGATCGCGTGGGCCGGCTTCGCACTGCTGACCTGGTCGCTGGCGGGAGTCGTCATCTTCCTGATCACCGCGGGCAACCTGATCCCCCGAGCCGTCGCCACCCACAAGTGGTACCGGGAGAAGTTCGCCGACTACCCGGACGACCGGAAGGCGCTCGTGCCGTACCTGGTCTGAGATGACGGGTGAGGTCCACCGCATTTCGCCGGAGACGAGCAGTAGGTCGGATTCGCGCACCCGGCGGACACCCTCATCGCGAATCCGACCCACCACGATCGTGACAGCCCGTCGCCGACGGGCTGAATGAACAACCGGCCTAGGCCAGGAAGCGGGCCAGCGTCTCTGCAATGCAGACCGGCTTGGCCGCGCCCTCGCATTCGACAGTCACCTTCAGCAGGACCTGGACTCCCCCGGGCACCTCGTCCACGGCGGTCAGCTTCCCGTGAGCCCGGACCCGCGCGCCGGCGGGGACGGGCGCGGGGAAGCGCACCCGGTCGAGTCCGTAGTTCACGGCCGCCGTCACGTTCTCGACGCGGATGATGTCCTCCAGGAACCGGGACAGCAGCGAAAGCGTCAGGTACCCGTGGCCGATCGTGCCGCCGAAGGGGCCCTCGGCCGCCCGCACCGGATCGGTGTGGATCCACTGCCGGTCCTCGGTGCATTCGGCGAAGGTGTCGATCCGATCCTGCGTCACGCTGACCCAGTCACTGGTTCCGAGATCGGTGCCGGCTGCCGTTCGCAGTTCGTCGAGGGAGCCGAAGGTGGTCCCCCCCGTGATGGTCCGCCCCGTCTTGGTCATCTCCGTCACCCTCCCCTCCGTCATATGGAGACTCCACCGTCCACGGGAAGCACGACGCCGGTGATGTACCCGGCCTCGATCGAGGCGAGGAACGCCACGGCGGCGGCCATCTCACGCGGGTCGGCGAACCGGCCCATCGGGACCTGCGAGTTCAACTCGGCCCTCTTGTCGTCCGGGATGGAGGCGATCATGCGGGTCTCGGCGTTCGGGGAGATCGCGTTGACGGTGACGCCGAATCGGGCGAGTTCCTTGGCCGCGGTCTTGGTGAAACCGATGATTCCGGCCTTGGCCATCGCGTAGTTGGACTGACCGGGGTTGCCGCGCAGACCTGTGTACGAGGTGACGTTGACGATGCGGCCGTACCCGCGGTCACGGAAGTGCGGCACGCACGCCCGGGTGAACCGGAAGGTTCCGCCGGCGTGGACGGCCATCACCTGCTCGTAGTCGTCGTCGCTGAGCTTCCAGAGCACCCGGTCGCGGAGAATGCCGGCGTTGTTGACGAGCACGTCGATCCGGCCGGTCTCGCCGACCACCTTGTCGACAACCGCCTGAACCGACGCGCTGTCGCTGACGTCGGCCACCGCCGAGCGGCACCCCACGTCCGCCACGGCCTCCACCAGGGCGTCACCGTCGAAGTCGACGAGGTACACCACGGCACCGGCCTCGTGGAAGAAGCGACCCAGTTCCAAGCCGATGCCGCGCGCGCCACCGGTCACGATCACGGACTGCCCCGCGAAGTCGAAGGACAGGCTCGATACGCTCTGCCGCTGTTCCACAATGGTTTCCGTCATGATCAGTTCAGCCTTTCGAAGATGATTGCCATGCCCTGGCCGCCGCCGATGCACATGGTCTCGAGACCGAACTGCCGGTCCCGTTCCTGGAGCGAGTGCAACAGGGTGGTTGTGATCCGGGCGCCGGTGGCCCCGAACGGGTGCCCGAGCGCGATCCCGCCGCCGTTGACGTTGAGCTTGTCGATGTCGATGC
Source organism: Rhodococcus sp. P4_F5 (assembly GCF_056401315.1). Taxonomy (NCBI): domain Bacteria; kingdom Bacillati; phylum Actinomycetota; class Actinomycetes; order Mycobacteriales; family Nocardiaceae; genus Rhodococcus; species Rhodococcus sp. P4_F5. Next base: position 58,843 of record NZ_JBFUJP010000023.1, read on the forward strand.
CGAGCTCGTGGTAGGAGGGGATCACCTGCGCGGCGAACGCCTCGTTGATCTCGACGAGGTCGATGTCGGAGATCGACAGACCGGCCTTCGCCAGGGCCCGCCGCGACGCCTCGACCGGTCCGAGACCCATGATCTCCGGCGACAGCCCGCTGACCGCAGTGGAGACGACCCGCGCCAGCGGGGTCAGTCCCAGCTCGGCGGCGCGGCGGTCGCTCATGACGACCAGTGCGGCGGCGCCGTCGTTGAGGGGGCACGCGTTGCCGGCCGTGACGGTGCCGGACTCGCGGAACACCGTCCGCAGCGTCGACAGCTTCTCGACGGTGGTCCCGGCGCGGGGTCCGTCGTCGGCCCGCACGACGGTCCCGTCCGGCAACACGACCGGCGTGATCTCCCGGTCGAAGAACCCGTCCGCGATCGCCTTCTCGGCCAACTGCTGTGAGCGCGCGGCGAACTCGTCCTGCTCGGCCCGGCTGATCCCGCGCAGCGTCGCGACGTTCTCCGCCGTCTGCCCCATCGAGACGTAGATGTCGGGAAGTGCACCCTCGGCCCGCGGATCGGTCCAGGCCTGGTTGGTCGCGGCGAGCTCCGCCGTCCGTGCCTGAGCCTGCGCGAAGAACGGATTCTGGAACTGCTCCTCGCCGACGCCCACGCCGTACCGCGAGACGCACTCGACACCGGCCGAGACGAAAACGTCACCGTCACCGGCCTTGATCGCGTTCACCGCCATCCGCGTGGTCTGCACGCTCGACGCACATGCGCGGTTCACCGTGGCGCCGGGGACAGCGTCCATGCCCAGCTGAACCGCGACACGCCTGGCGATGTTCTCGCTGTGCTCGCCGCTGTGCTCCCAACCACCCAGGTACAGGTCCTCGACAGAGTTCGGGTCGAGCGCCGGCACCAGGTCCAACGCCGCCCGAACCATCTGCGCTGCAAGATCGTCCGGCCGCATCCCGGTCAACGACCCCTTGCCCGCTCGGCCGATCGGCGAGCGCGCGGTCGCGACGATGACTGCTTCGGTCATGATTCGTAACTCCCGTTCCGCCGACAGCAGCCGGCACAGGTCACAGCGCCATCGCGCGTGATGACTTCCTTCGGTCCTTCATGGACCAGGTCGAACCGGTCCCCGCCCGCCGCCTCGGCGTTCGTCCGATCGAGCGGGCGGTGACTCCAGTTCTGTTTACTTCAAACCTTTTTCGCCGGCGAGACCGTCGATCCACTGGGAGAGCGCGGCGCGGGTGGCTTCGACATCTCGGTGGTGCACCGCGCGGAGGCCGAACTGCGAGGCCGCCTCGGTGTTGACGTCCGCATCGTCGACGAATGCAACCTTCTCGCTCGGCAACTCGAGCAGGTTCAGCACATGCTCGAAGGCGTCCCGGTCGGGCTTACGCATCCCGATCTCCCCCGAGATGACCACCGGGGAGAACAGGGCGTCGATCTGTGCGCGGGGGTAGGTGTTTCCCCAGCTGTTGGACAGCAGGGCCACGCGGACACCGAGCGCTCTCAGGTCGGCGACGAGTGCGAACATCTCGGCGTCGAGTCGCATCTCGGCGAACATCCCGGCGAGCAACCCGGCGGACTCGACGGGTCCGTCGTCACGGGAGCGGAGTTCCGCCGCCAGCAACGAGTCGAACTCGGGGATGCTGATGTGACCCTTCTCCAAGCGGTGAATCGGGGTGCCGTCGGGGGCATCGCGGGACATCCACGACTTCAGCACCCGCGAGAACGAGTCGGGATCGATCCGATCCCGGTCCATCCATGCGCGAAGGGAGTCGCCCACCGGCGTGGTCAGGACTCCGCCGTAGTCGAACACGACGGCTTCGACGGACCCCGTGTCCGGCCGGGTCAACGAGCCGGCGGCCTGCGAGTCCATACCTACTCGGCCCCGCCGACGAGCGTGAGTCCGCCGTCGACCACCATCGTCTGCCCGGTGATCCACGACGCGTCGTGGGACAGCAGGAAGGCGACGGCGCCGGCGATGTCGCTCGGGTCGCCGAGTCGCTTGAGCGGGTACACGGCGCTCACYGCGTCCTCCCGCCCCTCGTACAGGGCGGAGGCGAACTTCGTCTTGACCACGGCCGGAGCGACCGCGTTGACCCGGATGCCGGGTCCGTTCTCCACCGCGAGCTGCGAAGTGAGGTGCGTGAGCAACGCCTTCGTGGCTCCGTAGAAGCCGATGCCCGGCGACGTCTGCAGGCCGGCCACCGAGGTGACGTTGACGACGGATCCGCCGTGTTCACCCATCCAGGCGCTGTGCGCCTTCTGGATCCACGACAGCGTCGCCAGGCAGTTCACTTCCACGATCTTGCGGGCGGCCGCCAGGTCGAGGTCCATCAACGTCCCGTACACGGGGTTGATTCCGGTGTTGTTGACCAGGAAATCGAGGCTCCCGAAGTTGTCGACGGCGCGCTGCACCGCCTCGCTCTGGTGATCGGCGTCGTCGCTGCTGCCGGCAACCGCGATGGCGTTCTGCGGACCGCCCAGCGCCGTGACCGCATCCCCGAGAGATTCCGGATTACGGGCGGTGACAACAACTTTCGCGCCCTCGTCCACCAGGCGCTGGGCAATTCCCAAGCCGATGCCCCGGCTCGCGCCGGTGACGATGGCAACCCGGCCCTCCAGTCGCTTACTCAATGCCTACTCCTTGATGGTCTGAAGGTCGCCCTACTGGACTGACTGCGGCACCCGCCGCTTCCCTCCTCCTCGAGCGGAGGAGGATCGCCGCCCTCCTGGTCGACAAGGTCCGACGACCAGGAGGGCGCGGCGTCGAACTCAGGGTTCGACGATCTGCTTTCCGAAGTTCCCGCCACTCAGCATGCTGATGAATGCCTTGGGCGCGTTCTCGATTCCCACAGCGACGTCTTCCTTGTACTTGATCTTGCCCTCGGCGAGCCAGCCACCCAGCTCGGAGACTGCGGCCGGCCAGTACTCGCGGTGGTCGGCGATCACGAAGGAGTACACGTTGACGCGGTGCATCAGCAGGTGCCGCAGCCCCTTGACCCCGTAGGGCTCGGTGGCGTTGTACTGACTGATGTTGCCGCACAGTGCGATACGTCCGTGATCCGCCATCCGACCGAGAACCGCATCGAAGACCGGGCCGCCGACGTTCTCGAACAGGACGTCGACGTAGTCGGGCGTCGCCGCTTCGAGGTCCTTCTCGAAGGTCTCCGACTTGTAGTCGACGCACACGTCGAAGCCGAGCTCCTCGACGACGTACCGGCACTTCTCCGGTCCGCCGGCGATACCGACGACACGGCACCCCTTCAGCTTGGCGATCTGGCCGACCACGCCGCCGACCGCGCCGGAGGCGGCGGTCACGACGACGGTCTCGCCGGCCTGCGGCTTGGCCAGTTCCAGCAGACCGTAGTGCGCGGTGGCACCGGTCATCCCGAGGACGCTGAGCGAGGCCGAGAGCGGGCCGTTGGCCGGGTCGATGATCCGGACAACGTCCTTTGTGACCAGACCGTGGGTCCGCCAGCCCAGCGAGCACACGACGGTGGAGCCCACCGGCAACTCGGGATCCTTGCTCTCGATCACCTCGGCGACCGTCGTTCCGGGCATCACGTCGCCCGGGTTCAAGTGCGGCACGTAGGAGCGGATCGGATCCATCATGGGCCGCATGTAGGGGTCCAGGGACAGGTACAGCACCTTGACCAGCGCCTGACCATCGGCCGGGACGGGCAGGGCCGAGGACTCGACGAGGAAGTCGTCGACGGTGAGGTCTCCGGCGGGGTGCCGCCGCATCTTGACCTGAATGTTCTGGGTCATCGCGAGCCAGCTCCGTTCAGCAGCGCCTCGGCGTTGCGGTACATGTAGGCGTCCAGTGCGTTCTCGTCGATGTCGAGCGCGAGGGTCGCGTGCACCGACTCCTCGATCCCGGCGAACGAGTAGGCCGAGGCGTAGAGGAAGCGGCTGGGGAGCCAGTTCAGGCCCTGACGGAACGCGTCGCCGCCGGCTGCGAACATGTAGACGTCCGGGGAGATGAAGACGTTGTGCACGCCGGTCGCCTCGCTCTTGAACGCAAGGGCGATGGCCTCGTTGGCGTACGGGAAACAGCCGTGGCCGAGGATGACGGGCATGCTCGGGTGGCGGCGCGCGACGCGGTCGAAGCGAACCGGGTCGGTGTGGCTGATGTCGGGGCCGGCCAGCGGGCCGGACATGAACATCAGCGGCACGCCCAGGTCGGCGACCTTCTCGTAGATCGGGAACAGGCGCTCGTCGTCGGCGTACATCGCCTCACGGGCCAGGCCCGGCTCCATGCACACGCCGGCCAGGCCGTGCTCCTTCACCGCTACGTCGAGGCCGGCGACGATCTCGTCGACCGACTTGTCGAAGTCGATGCCCGCCAGACCGATGACCCGGTTCTCGGTGCGCGTGGTCAGCTCGGCCAGGTCCGCGTCCTCGATGTGCACGGGCACGGGGCGGTTGACCGAGTGCCGGCCGTTCATCACGCCCAGGCGCACGCCCGCGGAGTCCATCTCGGCGAGCATGGCGCGCAGCGCGCGATCCTCGGCGTTGGGGAACGGGTCCGTGCTGATCGTGTAGGAGCGCGGGGTCGGCATGCCCAGGATCCGGTTCACGGCGCCCACGACCGTGGGGGTGAAGAACCCGCGGTACGGGCCCGTCGGGGGACGCAGACGGAAATCGATGATCTTGCCGTCGAGGCGGGCGAGACGCGCTGCAATCTGATCGCTCATGCCAAAGCTCCTGACTCAAAGTGTGCGGGGGGATCGACCGAAGTGGCCGTTCCTCTAGCACGATACCCGTGTTTTGTTTATTGTCGACATGAATCACGAGATTTCTTTTTCGATCGAGGAGTGCATATGAGAGCGGCCCGCATCGTCCCCAGCCCCGCCGGCGGCCGGGTCGAGGTCATCGACGTCCCCACATTGGTGCCGGGACCAGGCGATGTCCTTGTCCGCGTCAGGGCCTCGGCCCTCAACCGCGGCGAGATCCTCCAGGCGAGCAGAGTCAAGACCGGGAACCACCTGCCCATCGGAGTCGAGTTCGCGGGCGAGGTCGAGGCCGTGGGGTCGGACGTCACCGCGTGGCAGGTCGGCGACCGGGTGATGGGGCACGGCAACGGCGGACAGGCCGAGTACGTGCTGGCCGCGCCGCTGAGCCTCATGGCGGTCCCGGAAGCCGCCACCTGGATCGACGCCGGCGCCTTCCCCAATGTGTTCACCACCGCGCACGACGCATTGATCACCAACGGTGAGATGCAGAGGGGTGAGGTCGTTCTCGTCAACGCCGCGTCGAGTGGCATTGGTATCGCGGCCATTCGGATCGCGCAGGCCATGGGCGCCGGCGCCGTGATCGCGACCACCCGGTCGGCAGCCAAGGCGCAGCAGCTCGCGGAGCTCGGAGTCGACTGCGTGATCGACGTTTCCGCCGCCGACCAGGCGGAACAGGTCATGGTGTTCACCGACGGCCGCGGCGCCGACATCGTCATCGACTCCGTCGGCGGCACCGTCTTCGAGGACAACATCCGGTCGCTGGCGGTGAAGGGGCGCCTGGTCAACATCGGCCGACTCGGATCCGACACCGCCACAATCGATCTCTCCGCCCTGTGGCTCAAGAGGCTGAAGCTGATCGGCGTGACCTTCAAGACCCGCACCGAGGAGGAGCGCCTCGCCTGCATCCAGGCATGCGCCCGAGACCTCCTGTCCCACTTTGCCGCCGGTCGGCTGCAGATTCCGATCGACCGGGTCTTCCCGATCGACGCCATCGCGGAGGCCCACGACTACATGAAGTCCGACCAGCACGTCGGCAAGATCGTGATGGCGGTCGACACCGAACTGGCGCCGGCCCGATGAGGACCGCTTCGCACCTGTCGAAGTTCGATCGGCTGTGTGCGCTGCGGGACCGGTTCGACCCGCTCGACGACTTCGAACTCTGGTACTGGACCACGCTGACCGCCGGCACGAACGCCTACAACGCCTGCCTGCATCTCGCGGGGGTCACCAGCGACGATCCCGTGTTCTCGACGATCCCCGGCGTCCACCTCGCTCAGCAGGCGGACGGCAGCTACGCGCGCATTCTCCGCGGACCCGGAGACGTCAGCCACGTCGGCTGGCCTCCCATCGACGGGGAGATTCCCGCCGACATCCGCGAACTCGAGGAGGTCATCGAGGCCATCGAGGAGCACCGCGATCCGTGTCTGCGCGGCGACCGCACACCGACGCAGGAGATCGTCGACAGCTGCGAGCACCACTTCGCGCAGGTTCAGAAGATCCTGTTCGCCCGATCGGAGGAGCTCGGATGAAGGCCGAACGGCATCGCCAGATCGCGGAACGCATCGAACGCTCGGTCGCGCTCTGTCACGACGACGACTGGGAGATCCAGATCGAGGCCGCGATGCTGGCMGGTACCCACTGGGCGAACTATGCGCTGCACCAGCACGGGGTCGCGCTGCAGGACGAGGACATCGTGCACACCTCGATGCTGGTGGTGAACACGGTGCGGAAGTACAAGATCGTCGAGTCGGAGCTGATCACCGCCCTCGAGGAGATCGAGGAACTGCGTCCGCTCTACGTGCGCGGCGACGTCGACGGCGGCCCCGAGGCGGGCCGCCGCGCTCTCGACCTCCTCGGATCGATCTCCGCACAGGCCCGCAAGTCCGATGAATTCGCTCGAAGGAGGCTCCCGTGAACAGTCTGATGATGAAGCAGCCCTTGCTGGTCTCTTCGATACTCGAACATGCGCAACGCCATCACGGCGAACAGGAGATCGTCTCCTGCCGGACCGAGGGCGACATCCACCGCTACAGCTTCCGCGAACTCGCTGCGCGCGCACGCAAGATGGCTCAGGCGCTCGCGCGGCTCGGCGCCGGCCCGGGGACGCGGGTCGGCACGCTGGCGTGGAACGGCTACCGGCACCTCGAGCTGTACTACGCGGCGTCGGGATCAGGGGCGGTGCTCCACACGCTGAACCCGCGACTGCACCCCGATCAGCTCGAGTGGATCGCGTCCGACGCGGAGGACCAGGTCATCTTCTTCGACCTGACCTTCCTGCCGCTGATCCAGGAACTGGCACCGCGGTTGCCCCAGGTGCGCCACTTCGTACTCATGTCGGACAGCAGCCACCTCCCGGACGCGCCGGGCGGGATCCTCGCCTACGAAGACCTGATCGACAACGAGTCCGGCGATTACCAGTGGCCGCTCTTCGACGAGGACACCCCCTCCTCGCTGTGCTACACCAGCGGCACCACCGGAAACCCCAAGGGCGTGCTGTACAGCCACCGTTCCACCGTGCTGCATTCCATGGCCGTCGGACTGCCCGATTCCATGGGTGTCTCCGCGAGGGACTCCGTCATGCCGGTCGTGCCGATGTTCCACGTCAATGCCTGGGGACTGCCGTACACGGCATGCATGGTCGGCGCCAAGATCGTCTTCCCCGGCGCCGCGCTCGACGGACAGTCGCTCTACGACCTGGTCGAGGCGGAGCAGGTCACCATCTCGGCGAGCGTGCCCACTGTCTGGCAGGGCCAGCTCCAGTACACCGAGTCGAGGGGCCTGCGGTTCACCAGCCTCGAACGCGCGGTCATCGGCGGAGCCGCCTGCCCGCCGGCGATGCTCCGGCAGTTGGAGGAGACGTACGGCGTCACCGTCATTCACGGCTGGGGCATGACGGAGACCAGTCCCTTCGGCACCGCGTCGGTCCTCAAGGGCAAGCACCTCGGTGCCGGCGACGAGGCGCGCTACGCGAAGCAGGGCAAGCAGGGGCGGTGCGTCTTCGGCATCGACCTGAAGATCGTCGACGACGGCGGAAACGAAGTTGCCTGGGACGGGGCGTCTTCCGGACACCTCATGGTCCGGGGCCACTGGGTGCTCTCGCACTACTTCCACAAGGAGGACCAGGACCCGCTGGTCGACGGATGGTTCCCCACCGGCGACATCGCCACGATCGACTCGGACGGCTTCATGCAGATCACCGACCGCAGCAAGGACGTGATCAAGTCGGGCGGCGAGTGGATCAGCTCGATCGACCTCGAGAACATCGCGATGTCGCATCCTGACGTCGCCCTCGCTGCCTGCGTCGGGGTCTTCCACCCCAAGTGGGACGAACGGCCCCTGCTTGTTGCCGTGCGCGAGCCGGGGGCAACCGTTTCCGCCGCCGAGTTGCTGGCGTCCTTCGACGGCCAGGTCGCCAAGTGGTGGGTCCCCGACGACGTCGTCTTCGTCGACTCGATTCCCCTGGGGAGTACCGGAAAGATCGTGAAGGCCCCGCTGCGGGAGCAGTTCCGCGACCATCTGGTCGCCGCTCCGGCACCGAGCTAGACCCTGATCTGAACCACCACTGATCCGAACCACCGAAGTTGGCGGTCGAGCAACCWGCTCGACCGCCAATTTTGTGTCCCGAGGAGTCCCAACCTCGGCCAGGCACTTCGTGCTCGTGTGCGGCCGCCTGTCCGAACAGACAAATGCCTGCCGCACATGAGTGCGGCAGGCATCGGGCAGGTCTGGATCAGTCTCTCTGCTCAGAGGAGGAACACCCCGGCCATTGCGGTGAGCGCCACCAGGAGGGTGGACAGTGCTGCCAGGACGAACGGCTTGGAGCCGACCTTCTTGATCGTGGCCACCCGGACGCCGGCGCCGAGTCCGAACATCGCGGCGGTCAGCAGCGCGGTCTGGAGAGATCCGGCGAAGGAGAGGACACCGGCGGGAACGACTCCCGTCGACCGGAACGCCACGAACACCAGGAACACCACGACGAACAGCGGCATCAGCGGAGGCCGCTTGACCTGCGTCTGCTGACCGTCCGACCGCTTGCGGGCCATCACGCTCAGGACCACCATGACGGGCGCCAGCATGATCACGCGGGCCAACTTGACCAGCGTCGCCACGGTCAGCGCCAAGCCGCCGATGATGCCGCCGGCGGCAACCACCTGCGCAACCTCGTGGATCGATCCACCGGCCAGGAGTCCCGCGTGGAAGCCGTCGAGCCCCAGCGCGCCGGCGAGCAGCGGGACCGTGGGGATCATCAGGGTGCCGAAGATGACGACGAGGGCAACCGCGGTGAGCACCTCCTCCTCGTCCGCATCGACAACACCGTCGGCGGCGGCGACGGCCGCCGCACCACAGATCGAGAAGCCACAGGCGATCAGGACCCGCTGGGTCCACGAGATGCCGAGCAGGTGCCCCATGAACATGGTGCCGGAGATGCCGACGACGACGATCGCCACGACCATCGCGATGACGCCCCAGCCCAGATTCAGAATGTCGCCGAGGACGAGCTGCAGGCCCAGGAGCGAGATTCCGACACGGAGAAGCTTCTTGGAGGTGAAGGTGAGGCCGGGCGCAAGCCTCGACGGCAACGCCACCGCATTCGCGAGCACTGCGCCCGCCAGGATCGCGATCAGCAGCGGACTCAGCGTGGGGATGAAGTGCTTGATGCCCATGGCCACGGCGGCGCCGGCGGTGCACAGTGCGACACCCGGGACGAACTTTCTGATCCCGTCCAGCCGAGACCTCTCGGCAGGCTGAGTGGAAGTCACAGTTTCGGGCGATGACACATGTTGTCCCAGTTCACTTTTCATGGTTTCGACGCTACGCCGGTGACCGGGCTCACGGTAGACGAGAATTGGCATCACTACATATGAAATTGATATATAAAGCGCGAGCGAATGGGGTCCGCACCCGGAACGGAGATCGCCCCCGAATACACGAAAGCGCCAGCGCTGCAATGAATTTTGCAGAGCGCTGACGCATTTCGCAAGGAGCCACGGGGAGCGGGGACTTATCGTCTCGATATGGGGATGGCCAGATGCGCCGGGACCGGCTCGGCCGCATTCTTCCGGTGAGCCGTGAGACGCGTTGACGGGTCCGAAGTTCCGGCAACGCGCCCCAGGCGGCGCAACCATTTTGGAGGGGCTGCCTCAGAGGGCCTTGAGCTCCTCGGTGACCTCCGCGACCATCTTCTTCGCATCACCGAACAGCATCGAGGTGGTGTCCGCGAAGAACAACGGGTTGTCGATACCCGCRTACCCCGACGACATCGACCGCTTCAACACGATCACCGAMCGCGCCTCGTCGACGTTGAGGATCGGCATCCCGTGAATCGGGCTCGACGGGTCGTTACGCGCCGCCGGGTTCGTCACGTCGTTCGCACCGATCACGATGGCGACGTCGGTGCGCGAGAACTCACCGTTGATGTCGTCCATCTCCTTCATCGCCTCGTACTCCACGTCCGCCTCCGCCAACAGCACGTTCATGTGACCGGGCATCCGGCCGGCGACCGGGTGGATCGCGTACTTGACCTCGACACCACGCGCCTCGAGCAACGCCGCCATCTCCTTGACCGCGTGCTGCGCCTGCGCCACCGCCAGCCCGTAGCCGGGGACGACGATGACCTGGTTGGCGTACGCCATCTGGATCGCCGCGTCCGAGGCGGAGGTCGCCTTGACGGTGCCGCCGGTCGCGCTGACCCCGCCCGCGGCGGCGTCGTCGCCACCGAACGAGCCGAAGATGATCGCCGGGATCGACCGGTTCATCGCCTTCGCCATCAGGTTCGTCAGGATGGTGCCCGACGCGCCGACGATCATGCCGGCGACGATCATCGCCTGGTTGTTCAAAGCCAGACCCGCCGCCGCGGCGGACAGACCCGTCAGCGCGTTGAGCAGCGAGATCACCACGGGCATGTCGGCGCCGCCGATCGGCAGCACCACGAACAGGCCCATCACGCCGGCCGCGACGAGCAGCCCGACGATCAGCAGCGACGACTGCGGGTCACCGTCGGCGTTGAGGCCGATGAACACCGCCAGCCCGACCGAGACCAGCGCGAGGAGCATGTTCGCGAGCTGGAACGCCTTCGCGTTCGAGACGAACACCTTCTCGACGTTCTTGTTGAGCAGTTCCTGCAGCTTCGCGAACGCGACGAGCGAGCCCCAGAAGGAGACGGAACCGATGATCGCCGCGAACAGCGAACCGATGATGAACGGTGCCGAGGGCACCGCCTCGACCGCGGTGAAGCCGTCGGAGTCGAGGAACTCCGCCCACGCGATCAACGCGACCGTGCCACCGCCGACGCCGTTGAACAGCGCCACCAGCTGCGGCATCGCCGTCATCTTGGTGCGCAGGGCCGGCGGCACACCGAGCACCACACCGACGAGCAGACCGCCCGCGATGAGCAGCCAGTTGTCCGTSTCACGGACGTCGATCAGGACSGCGAGGACCGCGATCACCATGCCCACGGCGGCGATGTAGTTGCCGCGGACCGCGGTCTTCGGGCCGGTCAGACCCGASAGACCGTAGATGAACATCGAGAACGCGACGATGTACAGGATCGTGACGAGGTAGCCCATCAGAGGTCAGCCCCCTTCTTCTCGGCCGCCGCCACGTCCTTCTGGCTCAATGCGGCGTCCTTCTTGGGCTTGAACATCGCGAGCATGCGGTCGGTCACCACGAAACCACCGACCACGTTCAAGGTGCCGAACACCAACGCGACGAACAGGATGATCTTGATGCTCCACGGCGCGTCACCSGGMAGATGCCCCAGCACCACCAGCGCACCGAGCACCACGATGCCGTGGATGGCGTTGGTGCCCGACATCAACGGCGTGTGCAAGGTGTTGGGCACCTTGGAGATGACGGCGAACCCGACGAACCCGGCCAGGACCAGGATCGCGATGTTCGCGAGAAGTTCGTTGTACATCAGGCAGTCGCCTCCTTGCGGGTGACGCACGCGGCGGCGAGCACCTCGTCGTCGAAGTCCGGCGCAAACGCGCCGTTCTCGTCGAGCATCAACTCGATCAACGCGTACAGGTTCTTCGAGTACAGCTCACTCGAGTGCTCCGGCATCGTCGCCGGCAGGTTCAACGGGGAACAGATCGTCACCCCGTGCTTGACCGCGGTCTGGCCGGGCTCGGTCAGCTCGCAGTTGCCGCCGGTCTCCCCCGCCAGGTCSACGATCACSSWGCCGGGCTTCATGCCCTCCACCGCGGCCGCGGTGACCAGGCGCGGCGCCGGACGRCCCGGSACCAGGGCGGTGGTGATGACCACGTCGAAACCCTTGATCGCGTTCTCGAGGGCCTGCTGCTGCTGGGCCTGCTCGGCCTCGGTCAGCTGGCGGGCGTAGCCGCCCTCACCGGCSGCGTCGATGCCSAGGTCGAGCCACTGCGCACCGACSGAGCGGACCTGGTCGGCGACCTCGGGGCGCACGTCGTAGCCGGTGACCCGGCCACCGAGCCGCTTCGCCGTGGCGAGGGCCTGCAGGCCGGCGACRCCGACKCCGAGGACCAGCACSGTCGCGGGCTTGACGGTGCCGGCGGCGGTGGTGAGCATCGGGAAGTASCGGGTGGACTCCGACGCCGCCACGATCACCGACTTGTARCCGGCGACGTTCGCCTGCGAGGACARCGCGTCCATCACCTGGGCGCGGGAGATACGSGGGATCGCCTCGACSGCGTACGCCTCGACMCCGGCGGCGGCGAGCGCGGCGATGCCGGACTCGTTGGTGCGCGGGGCGAGGAACCCGATCAGCTTCTGACCCGGCCGCAGCCGCGCGGTCTCCTCGGTGTTGGGGGCGGCGACCTTGAGGACCACGTCGGCGGACCACGCGTCGCCGATGGYSGCRCCGGCCTCCTTGTAGAGCTCGTCGGGCATCAGGGCGGCGAGCCCGGCACCGGACTCGACGATCACGTCGACGCCCTTGCCGATCAACGAGGCGACCATCTTGGGGACCAGCGCGACCCGTCGTTCACCGTCGTTCGTTTCCCGGACGACGCCGACGGCAGGGCGCGCCCTTACCGCTCTGTTCGTTGTATCCAATGTCTCGACTTCCTGCACTAGATCGGATTCGTTCCCGCAGTCAATCTGGTTCGATTGCTGTGCAACGTTTTTGAATGGACGGGCTACGCCGGAACTTCGCCGTGGAGGGTGACTCGATTGAGTACCCGGTCCGCATCGTCGTAGTCGTGCACGGCGTAGTGCATGGTGCATCGGTTGTCCCACATGACCACGTCGCCCTCCTGCCACATGTGCCGATAGACGTTGTCGGGCGTCACCGACGCGGTGTAGAGGTACTCCAGGAAGTCGGCACTCTCCTCGCGGGTCCAGCCGTCGATGCAGACGTTCTCGCGGTGACCGACATACAGAGCCTTGCGCCCGGTCTCCGGATGCGTCCGCACCAGCGGGTGAACTGCCGTCGGAATCTCGTCCTCGGCGACATTCATCATTCGGCCGAGCCGGAGGCCGTGGAACCGAATGTTCAAGCCTCGCACGGTCTTCTGCAGACCCGCGGACAGGTTCTCGTAGGCGAGGTACTGGTTGGACCACATCGTGTCCCCGCCCGCGGGCACCGTCACCGCGGACAGGATCGAGATCTTCGGGGGCGCCTCGGTGAAGGCCGCATCGTAGTGCCACGCCTCCGTTGCCGTGGTCTCCTTCTTGATGTTCGTGAGCTGGACGACCTCGGGGTTGCCGTCGAGCGGGTTCAGCATCGCCGTCACCACGGGGTCACCCCACAGCCGGGCGAACTGAACCTGAGTGGTGGGCGAGATGTGCTGGCCGCGGAAGACAAGGGTGCACCGCTCGAGAAAAGCCGTGTGCAGGGTCTCGAAGACGTCTCGCCCGATCGGCTCGTCGAGCCGGATGCCCTCCACAGATGCGCCAATCGCACCGGTAAGTGGGGTGACCTTCATGTTCACGGTTCCTCCTCTGTCTCAAGGGGTAGTGCTGACCAGTTCGAGTCCTAGGTGCCACCGCCAGCGCGGAAGCTCGCCATGGCATGGATCACAAGTTATCACCTCGCGTGATTAATGTCGACAAGATAGTGAGGGTTTCTCGGGACCGGGCAGGTTGCAGGAGACAAGATCAGCCGCCCGAAGGTCGCGGCCGGCCGCTACGAGGTGGCGAGTCGGGTCCGCGACGGGCATCCCATTCGCCACCGGTACAGACAGTCGCGGAGTCCGTGCCTCGCCGGCACTTCGGCTCGCCCGGAGTCCGCGCACACATCACGAGTGTGGCGGCCCGACCGATGCGGTCAGTCGGAAGCCGAGGCCTCGACACGCTTGAGCGCCTCGACCGCGAGGTCCTGGATCTTCGCGACTCGACCCTCGGCAATCTCGATCACCCGGTCGATGTCACCGTTGCCGACGGCCTTGTACAAGCTCTCCCAGCTCTTTTCGAGCTCGGGCAACTGCTCGGGGTTCGACACCAGGCCCAGCCGGACGTACCGCATGGTCTGGGTCGACAGCGACAGGAGCAGTTCCCCCAGAGTGCGATTCCGGGCCATCTCCGCCATCGCGCAGTTCAGCATGAACGTCGACCCCGCGTACGCATCCGGCGACTCGCGTGAGGAGACGAGGATCCGAGGCAGGTGCTCCTCGAAGACTTCCTTCAGCCGGACGGGCTGCGACTCCACCTCCTGCCGCAGCAGCATGGCGTAGAGAGCCCCCCGGACCGCGAAGGTGTCCTGAAGCTCGCTGGAGGTCGGCGCCATCACGATGGCGCCCCGGCGAGACTGGAACTCGACCAACCGGTCGCGCTCGAGAATCCGCAGAGCCTCACGAACGGGCGCGCGGCTGACCTCCAGGACTTCGCTGATGTCCTGCTCCAGCAGCCGCTGGCCGGTGCTCACGAGGTCGAGCGTGATGACTCCCGCCAGCTTGGCCGCGATCTGTTCGGCCAGCGACGCCGCCACCCATCCCGTGCTCCGATTCCGCAGGACCGCGTGCTCGACTGCGAGCATCAACTCGGTCTGCGGAAGTAGTAAGACGGAAAGGTCGGGGAGATCCCGCGTCCTGCTCCTCCCCATGGTCGACCCTTCCACTCGGTAATGATTGTGCGGCCGATTCTAGCCTTGACCTTTCACTCCCATGATGCACCGACCCGGACTTTCCTTCGAGGGACGGGATCAGCCGCGCAATGCCGGTCCCGGTCACCCTTCAGCCGGCCGCCCGCCTGTCACGGCACCGCGAACGTGGCGAAGCCCGGAGTGACCGATCCGCCCCCCAGCGGGTTGACGGTGACAACGACCTGTCCGGCACCGGTGTTCAGCGTCGTTTCGGCCGGGAACCCGTGCAGACCGTCCGACAGTTGAGCGGAGCCGGTCGCCCCGGTCGACAGGTTCAGCCACTGCACCTGGGAGGAGAGCGGGCAGCCCCACCGACCCGGCTTGCCGCCGGTGATCAGCACGACGCCGGGCCGGTCGCCGACCACCGCCGCGCACCGGATCGGGGGCACGTCGAAGCTTCCGTTCGGATTCCCGAACGGGGCGGGATCGATCTGAAACGGAACCGTCACCGGCGCCGCGGCCGCAACGCCCACCACCGACAACCCCGATGCCACAACGACTGTGGCGCACATTCCGAGCCTACGAACGACATTCACGGCGATCTCCTCCCCCACTGGACAGACCCGACCCAAGAAGTACCGAGCCTAACTCCACCGGCGACCGGCAGCAGCCGGCGATCGCACGAAGGGTGTCGAGTACCCGGTCCTGCCGCCTAGGCTCGAGCCCATGACCCGCCCCCAAATCGGGCTCGACTACCCGGTACTGGACTGCCCGGACCCGGCGGTGTTGGCCGGCTTCTACCGTGACGTGCTCGGCTGGGAGGTCACGAGATCCGAGGACGACTGGATGGTCCTCCAGGGGCCGGGGGCACAACGGCTGGCGTTTCAGCTGGCACCGGACTTCAGCCCACTCGACTGGCCGGCCGAGGGCGTCCGCGTCCATCTCGACCTGCTCGTCGACGACCTGGACGCGGCCGAGGCGTGGGTGGTCGGACTCGGCGCCCGGCGGATCGAGGGTCCCCGGGACCATCCGAGCTTCACGGTGTTCGCCGACCCTGCCGGGCACTACTTCTGCCTGTGCCGCCGCGACTGAAGCGCGGCAGCGTTCAGCCGGCCTTCGCCAGTAGCGCGTCGAGCGCCGCATGGCTGGCGTTCATGCCGTCCTCCATGCCGGACTGCAGCATGCCGTCGCGTTCGGCGGCGGTGAGGAACTGACTGTCGACGACCACCTTGGTGCGGCCGTCTCCGAGGTCGACGAATTCGACGGAATCGATGCACGGGTGCGCGGGCATGCCGTCCCACTCGAAGGAGTAGACCAGCCGCTCCTTCGGGGCGATCTCCCGGAAGCGCCCCTCGAAGCCGTCGGATCCGCCCTCGTGGTGCTCGACGAATCGCCAGTGGCCGCCGCGCTCGAATTCCCAGCGCTCGACGTCGAGCGGGTTTCCGCGCCCCCACCACTGGGCGAGCTGGTCGGGTTCGGTGTATGCGGCCCAGACCCGGTCGCGGGTGGCGTTGAAGACGCGTTCGACGTGGATGTCCCGGTCGCCGGGGGTGGACACGGTCGCGGCGGCGGGGGTGTGTTGCGTGGTCATCGTTACTCCTCCATGCGGTTGAGGAACTGTCCGAGACGGTCCAGGCGGCCCTCGATCTCGAGTTGGCGGCCCCTGATCCAGGCGGCCTCCCGGTCGAGCGGGTTCGTGCCGAGCCGGCAGTGGCGCACGCGGCCGCGCTTCTCGGTCACGACCATGCCCGCGCCCTCGAGCAGGCGCAGGTGCTTCGTGATGCCGGTGAGCGTCATCTCGAAACGCTCCGCCAGCTCGCTGACCGTGGCGTCCGTCCGCCCGAGGTGCTCGAGGATCCCACGTCGGGTGGGATCGGAGAGCGCCGCGAACGAGACGTCGAGGCGTGAATACTGAACCATCTAGTTCAGTATTCACCGGTGGCCCGACTGGTGTCAATGGCCCGGGTGCCAGTACTCCGGCACCGTCCCGGTACTCGTTCTGCCTCAGATTGGACGACGATGGAACCGAGCGCGGGGCGAGGGGCTGGGCCGCGCACCCCGGGAGGGAGGGTCTACCGGTGAAAGCCGTCATGTACACCGAGTTCGGGCCGCCGGAAGTCCTCGGCATCCACGAGGTGGACCGCCCCACGCCGCGGCCGGGCGAGGTGCTTGTGCGGGTGCGCGCGACGACGGTGACCCGGGCCGAAACCCTGATGCGCAGGGGGCGCCCCCGCTGGGGACGCCTGATCCTCGGCGTCACGCGACCACGAGAGAAGCGGCGGACCCTGGGGCTCGAATTTGCCGGAGAGGTCGAAGCTACTGGCGGGGACGGCAGCCGGTTCGCGCCGGGCGACCAGGTTTTCGGGTTCACCGGATTCCGTCTCGGCGCCTGCGCCGAGTACGTCTGCCTGCCGGAGACCGCGTCGCTCGAGCGGATGCCGACCGGAATCGGCTTCGAGCAGGCGGCCGCCGCGGTGGACGGCCCGTCGACCGCGCTGTACTTCCTTCGGGACCGGGCACGCGTCCGCGGTGGCCAGCACGTGTTGGTCAACGGCGCCTCCGGCAGCATCGGGACCTACGCGGTGCAGCTGGCCAAACGCTTCGGCGCCGAAGTCACCGCGGTGTGCGGCTCCCGCAACGCCGACCTGGTCACCGCACTGGGAGCCGACCACGTCGTCGACTACCACCGGGAGGACTTCAGCTCCCGTCACGGCACCTACGACGTCATCTTCGACACCATCACCGCGACGTCGTTCGCGCGATGCCGCCGGGCGCTCACGCCGCACGGCTGCTACCTCCCCACCACCGGCCTGATCAACTGGCCACTCGGTGCGTGGACTGCCTTGCGTGGCGGAAGGACCGTCCGGCCCGGGATGTCCGTGGAGAAGAAGTCGGCGCTTGCCTTCGTGAAGGAGCTGCTCGAGTCCGACGGGCTGCGCGTCGTCGTCGACCGCAGCTTTCCGATGGACCGGATCGTCGAGGCACACCGATACGTGGACCTGGGCCACAAGGTCGGCAACGTGACGGTCACCGTCGGCCGTCAGCGCGGTACCCGCTGAGACGGACTTCTGGAGTCCCGTATGGGAATTCGCCCTCCCACGCGGCCTGTAACGCCGGCGCCCGTGACGGCGACACAGTCGATGGACACTGTCAGCGTGAGGTGAGGAGTGGGGACATGGGATCGATCGAGATCATGAATTGGCTTCAAGAGGGCGCGAACGCCGGAGACCCGATCAGGGGGGCGCTCTACGTCGTGACATTCGTGGTGGGCGGGCTGTACAGCGTGCTCTTCGAAGGCGCCGTGATCTGACCGACGAACGTGAGAGGTAGCGCGTCAGGGCCGTCCGGTTCGGACTCGGCGCCTCCAAAACGGGAACGGCCCCGCCTCGAGGCGGGGCCGTTCTCGTTCGTCGTGGGATGATTGCGCGCGTGCCGATGCCCTCACCGCTGCCCGTCAAGAACGGGGTCGGACCGACGCGGCTGCGCGTCCCGACGTCCGGGCCGTGGGCGACGATCGCCGAGTACGTCGTCGCGAGGTTCGACCACCTGGACGCCGACGACCTGCACCGACGGTTCGATGCCGGCGAGATCGTCGGCACCGACGGCCATCCGATCGGTCGCGGCACGGCGTTGAGTGCGCACCCGTTCGTCTGGTACTACCGCGATCTGCCGGCGGAGGATCCGGTGCCGTTCCACGAGGAGATCCTGCACGTCGACGACGACCTCGTCGTGATCGACAAGCCGCACTTCCTACCGACCACCCCGAGCGGGCGCTACCTGCGCGAGTCGGCGCTCGTCCGACTGCGGGTCCGCCTCGACAACCCGGACCTGGCGCCGATCCATCGACTCGACCGCGGGACCGCGGGCGTGGTGATGTTCTCGGCCCGCCCCGCGACGCGCGGCGCATACCAGTCGCTGTTCGAGAAGCGGCGGGTCGTGAAGGTCTACGAGGCGGTGTCGGCGCGACCGCCCGGGTGGGACCCGGACGCACCGGCGCTCGCCGGACGCGCCGTTCCCCTCGTCTACCGCAACCACATCGAGGCTCGGCGCGGCGAGTTGCGGGTCGCCGTCGACGACGTCCGTGAGCCCAACGCCGAGACGGCGGTCGAGGTGCGAGGGACGGGCGTGAGCGCCTCCGGACGTGCTGTGCTGTACACGGTTCTGCGTCCGCACACCGGACGGATGCACCAGTTGCGGGTGCACCTGGCGGCACTCGGCGTCGGGATCCTGGGCGACCGGCGATACCCCGACCTGCTGCCCGAGGCGCCGGACGATCATTCCCTCCCGCTCCAATTGCTCGCGCGGGAACTGGAATTCACCGATCCGCTGTCGGGGATGCCGCGGCGGTTCGTCACCCGCCGGGTCCTCGGCGAGGCACCCGTGTCGGTGCACTGAGCGGACCGTTACGCAGGCTCCCTCATCACGCCGATATGGCGCACCGTCCCGGAAAGGCCTGGAAGCTCCTGCGCGGGCGACCAGGTGTTCAGCCCATCCGTACTGTCGGAATAGAAGTACTTTCCCTCGGTATAGGCGTCGAAATACATCCGCCAGGCGCCGTTCGGCAACTGAACCACGGCTGGGCCCTCCCGCAGCGAACCCCAATTCCCAGCCGGGACGAAGGAATAGGGTCCCGTCACCGACGGCGCGACCGCATGCTCGATGACCTTCTTCGTCTCGTTCTTGGTGAACGCGTGATAGGTCGATCCCACCTTGACCACGGTGGTGTCGATGTGGTCCGCGCCGATCCCGTCGAGCGGAACGGGCGGGCCCCAGATTCGGAGCGACGGATCCAGCGCGGTCATCAGATACGGCACGAACCCGCCGCCCGTCGACATCGACAGGATGACGTGGACACGGTCGCCGTCCACGAACCATTCGGGTGCCCAGGCCTTCGTGGTGAACGGCGACAGCGACGGCCCGTCGCTGAACCCGGCCGACCCCGAGGAGCCCGGTGGGCTCGCCGATCCCGTTCCGTCTCCCGTGCCCGGCAGGAAGGCGCAGCAGAGCGGGACCGGCCAGGCCCCCAGGAACGTCCAGTCGATGCGGTCACTGCTGCGCGCGAAGCCGATGTTCGCCCCGTCGACTGTGGTGTAGGTGAGGTAGTAGGACCCGTCCGTGTGCCGGAAGATGCTCGGGTCACGCACCGCCCCTGACGGCGGCCGATACGCCGACAGTCGGAGGGGCTGGAAGTGAGTGGCGTCCCCAGACCCGTACACATCCAGGTCGCGCCCGCTGGCGTTGCTGAACGCCACCATCGTGTACTGCCAGGCGGGCTGTGCGCCGCTGCTGCCCGGGGTCGCGACCAGCAAGCCCGCGACAGCGAGCAGCACCATCGACATGGCGGAAAAGCCACTTCGTTTGGTCAGCATCACCGGTGCAGTATCTATGACAGCAGTCACACCATGCGCATCTTTGGCCGCAGGCGGGCGGATCGTTACCCCCGACGAATCTGACGCCCGTCAGTCGGCTCGGCGCCCGATGGGCTGCACATCGACGCCCAGACTGCGCAACGCGCTCGCGGCAGCGCCGGCCCCGCACATGCCGTGCACGCCCGCACCGGGAGGCGTGGAGGCCGAGCACAGGAACATGCCGTCGACCCCGGTCGCGTAGGGGTCGAGCGCGAACCCCGGTCGCCCGACCATCTGGAGCGGCGTGTTTGCCCCTCCCCCGATGTCGCCCCCGACGTAGTTCGCGTTGTAGCGCTCGTACTCTGTCGGACCGGTGGCATGCACTGCGACGACCCGGCCGCGGAAACCGGGCGCGTACGCCTCGATCTGGTCCATCACGACCTCCGTCGCGTCCCCGTCGTAGCCGGACGGGACGTGCGCATACGCCCAGATCGGATGCACTCCCTCGGCCGATCGGTTCGGGTCGGCCAGGTACTGCTGCCCGACGAGCACGAACGGTCGCTCCGGCATCCGGCCCGTCACGACTGCGGCCTCCGCGGCCGCCACCTCACCGGCGGTGCCGCCCAGATGGACCGTGCCGGCCCTGCGCGCCGACTCGTTGGTCCACGGGACTCCCTCGCGCACGGCCAGGTCCACCTTGAAGGCGGCCGGGCCGAACCTGTAGGACCGGTACCGGCGCCTGCTCCGCCCGCCGAGCCGCTCGCCGAGGATCTCGGCGGCCGCCTGCGGGGTGGTGTCGAACAGCGTCACGTCGGCCGCCGGCAGATCGGCGAACGACCTGACCGGAGCGTTGCACTCGACCTCCCCGCCGCGCTCCCGCAGGACGGAGACCAGCGCCGAGATGATCGCCTGCGAGCCGCCCTCGGCGACCGGCCAGCCGTGCCGATGCCCGGCCGCCACCAGCATCACGCCCACGGACGCCGACAGCGGACGGTTCAGGGGCTGGAACAGGTGCGCCGCGCACCCCATGAACAGGGCCCGGGCCTGCGGTGTGCGGAAGGCCCTGGCCAGCACGGTGGCCGGGAGTCCGGCCCGGAGTCCGAACCTGGCCAACGCGATCGGATGCCGGGGCACTCGCAGGAGCGGGCCGAGCACCTCGGGGGCGAGGGTGTCGAAGCTGCGTGCCAGGGGCCCGAAGACCCGACGCCAGGCGGCGGCGTCCGCACCCATCCCGGCGGCCGTGCGGTCGATGTCGCCGGCCAGCACACCGGCCGACCCGTCCGGGAGCGGATGGACGAGGTCGATCTCGGGCCACCGCCACCGCAGGCCGTGCTCGGCGAGCGGCAGCGTCGCCAGGTACGGCGAGGCGACCCCGAACGGGTGCACCGCGGAACAGACGTCGTGCAGCAGTCCGGGCAGCGTCAGTTCGCCGGTGCGCGCGCCTCCTCCCGGACTCTCGGCGGCTTCGAGCACCGTCACCTTCACTCCGTGCCCGGCCAGCCGGACGGCGGCGGCCAGCCCGTTGGGGCCGGAACCGACCACGACCGCGGTCCTCACGTTCGCCATGTCAGCGCGCCCGAGCGGCGTCGCTCACCGTCACCGGCATGTCGTCGGCCCACGGTTGCCGGTTGACCATGTCCGCGACCCGGACCGTGCCCCGCTCGAACTCACCGGTGGTGGCGTCGAGCAACCGGTAGGCCTGGGTCTGCCTGTGGATCGGCTGGGCGTCCAGGACCAGCACCCGCAGTTCACCCGGCTCGAAGCCGCACAGCTCCTGGAGCGTCTCGACGAGCTGCTCGGAGTGCAGGTGCCCGTCGCCGAAGTTCCAGCCGAGCACGACGCCGGCCACCGTCTCGCCGTCGAGTTCCACGTACTCCGTCGCGGGTCGGTCGGCCAGGAGCCGGGGCAGCAGCGCGGCGTGCGCGCGACCGTGCGTGTGGATCGCGCGGAACGCGAAGCCGGTGAGCCGCGTGGCCCGGGCCTCGTCCTCGCCGCCGTAGACCTTCTCCAACTGGCGGTGCGGCAGCATCGCGAAGCGGATCGTGCCGTCGGTCAGCTTCCGCTCGCCGCTGGGCGAGAGGCACCAGACGGTGGTGTCCCAGTTCCCGGCGTAGTACCGCATCCCGAGCAGGAAGCAGATCCGCTCCGGGAACAGGTTGCCGAGGATCACGAGGAGGAAGCTGACGGCCGGGATCAGCAGGACCGCCGGATGCACGAGGTCGCCGAGCCCCAGGGACGCCTTGTCCACGAACAGCGTCAGCACGGCGAAGATCATGAACACATTCCACTCGAGCGGCGTCCCCATCGGGATCGTCACGATGATGTGCAGGTGGAACAGGATCATCACGGTCGCTGCGACCGTCGTGACGGTGCCGCCGCCGGAGAGGATCAGCACGAGCGGAACGCCGAACTCGATCGCGGTTCCGCCGTGGGCGAGCAACTTCGAGAGCCCGGACGGGCGCAGGTCATCGGGGTACGACTTGGTGAAGAGGTGCTTGATGCGCTTCGTTCGCCACAGCGGGCTGTTCGCCTCCATCGCCTGCACCACCGACGGGAAGTGCACGTTGAGCTTCGAGACCGCCGCACCCCACCAGATGCACAGCAGGACGAACTTGGCGGCCACGATGGAGTCGGGGAACGGCACGAGGAAGGTCACGGCAATCGCGCCGTAGACCTCCGCACGGGCGGCCAGGAATATCGTCCGGTCCCGCAGTCCGATGACCGCGAGTAGTCCCAGGACGACGGCCACCTTCTGCCACGGCAGCTGAACCGTCCCGGCAGCGGTCGCGGAGACCAACGCCACCAGCAACGAGACGAGCAGCGCGGCGTACAGGACGATGTCGACGACGCCGCGCCGGTTTCCGGAGGTGAGCGGAACTCGTCCGGGCCACGGCGGCATCCGGATGGTTCCACGGCGGAACCAGTAGAGGAACGAACCCAACGGCGGCAGGAAGCGCAGGTTCAGGGGCCCGAACCCGCAGCCCAGGCCGGTGACCTCGAAGAGGATGCACCAGAGCACGACCTTCTGCCACACGACCGGCAGCGCCCACCACTGGCCGACGTCGAGCAGGCCGTCCACGCCGGGCGTGGTCAACGCGAAGCATGCCGCGCCGAGGATGAACAGGGCGATCTTCACGAGATAGCCGAGGTACACCACATCGGGTGTCCCGAAACCTTGTGAGAGGTAGTTCTCCGAGAGGATGCGCATCTGGGTGGGTCGCCGGCCGCGGCGCAACTCGTCCGCGTCGATGTCCGGTTCCACCGGCAGCAGGAATCCCATAGGTCCTCCGTAGCGCTCACCGTTCCGACACGACGTCGCCTCGGTCGGCGACCGGGCCTCCGCGCGGCCGGTCATGGTGGAGAACGTAGTGCTTTGTAGACACTTCGACACAAGTGTTTACAAGAAGAACACTCCGAACTTTTCGACGCCCTATGATCGAGCGGCGAYGAAACCCGACTCCAGCGTCGTGCGCGACCGCATCCTGGACGCCGCCGAACTCTGTCTGACGCGCGACGGGATCCGCCGCACCACCGTGCGCGCCGTGGCGCAGGAAGCCGATGTCAGCCGCGCCTACCTGTACCGGTTCTTCGCCGACAAGGCGACGCTGCTCTCGGCGGCGCTGATCCGCCGGGGCGCGGACTTCTGGGAGGACGCGGCCGATCGGATCGCGCGACAGGACAGCGTGTCCGGCATGCTGACCGAGGCGGTCGTGCTGTCGAGGCAGAATCCCTTGGGGCCGTTGGCCGTTGAACTGGCCGCCCGGGAACCGCACGAGTACGCCGAGATCATGGGCACCTACTCCCAGGACGTGGTCGCCCAGCTGTCCGACTTCTGGGTGGACCGGCTGCGTGACGCCCAGCAACGCGGTCTGGCCCGCGAGGACCTCGACCTGCCCGGCGCGGCGGAATGGCTGGTCCGGATGCTCGTCTCCCTGGTGGGGACGCCGGGATCCGCAGTCGACGTGGACGACCGGGAGGCTCTGTTGACCTACCTGCAGACGTTTCTCGGTCCGGTGTTCAACCCGGCGTCACGCTGAACACCTACCGCCACCTTGTGGCCCGACACAGACGACAGAACCCACAGGGCCGGGGACGAGCTGCGCCGGGCCTCTGCGGGTTCTGCTGCGGACGGGCAGCCTCGAACAGGCCGCGGAACTGGGGTCCTAGACGTTGAAGCGGAACTCCACCACGTCGCCGTCGACCATCACGTACTCCTTGCCCTCCATGCGCACCTTGCCGGCGGCCTTGGCCGCGGCCATCGAACCCGCCTCGTCCAGGTCCGCGAAGGACACGATCTCGGCCTTGATGAAGCCGCGCTCGAAGTCGGTGTGGATGACGCCGGCCGCCTGCGGGGCGGTGTCGCCCTTGTGGATGGTCCAGGCGCGCGACTCCTTGGGGCCGGCGGTGAGGTAGGTCTGCAGCCCGAGGGTGTGGAAGCCGGTCCGGGCGAGCGCGTGCAGGCCGGGCTCGGACTGGCCGATCGAGTCGAGCATCTCCTGGCGGTCCTCCTCGTCCAGCTCGAGCAGCTCCTGCTCGACCTTCGCGTCGAGGAACACCGCGTCCGCGGGGGCGACCGACGCCCGCAGCTCGGCGACCTTCGCCTCGTCGGTGAGCACGGCCTCGTCGGCGTTGAAGACGTACAGGAACGGCTTGGTGGTGAGCAGGCTCAGCTCGCGCAGCAGCCCGAAGTCCAGCTTGTCCTTGACGCTGAACAGGGTCTTGCCCTCGTTGAGGAACGCCTGAGCCTTGAGCGCCTCGTCGTGCAGCGGCTTGAGCTCCTTGTTCTTGCGCGCTTCCTTGTCCAGCCGCGGGAGGGCCTTCTCGAGAGTCTGCATGTCGGCGATGACGAGCTCGGTCTCGATCACCTCGATGTCCGACGCGGGGTCGACGCGGCCGTCGACGTGCACCACGTCGTCGTCAGCGAACACGCGAACCACCTGGCAGATGGCGTCGGCCTCGCGGATGTTGGCCAGGAACTTGTTGCCCAGGCCGGCGCCCTCGGACGCGCCCTTGACGATTCCGGCGATGTCGACGAAGGAGACCGTCGCGGGGAGAATCCGCTCGGAGCCGAAGATCTCGGCGAGCCTGACCAGCCGCGGATCGGGCAGCTCGACCATGCCGACGTTGGGCTCGATGGTCGCGAACGGGTAGTTCGCGGCCAGCACGTCGTTGTTGGTCAGCGCGTTGAAAAGGGTGGACTTGCCGACGTTGGGCAGTCCGACGATTCCGAGGGTAAGGCTCACGGTCTCCAGAGTCTACGGACCGGTGTGGGCGCCCTGCACACACCGGTCCGTAGACCTGCGGATCGGTACCCGCGTCAAAGCTCGTCGACGGCGGGCAAAACGAGTAGCTCACGGCCGTGACATGCGGTGACCCGGCGCTCACAATGAGAAGAGCGCAATCCGAGGGCACCCCGGAGCCGCGCGGTGCGCGACGCCGCCACCAGGAGGAACACAATGACCAGAAATTCACTCCGCGCAGCGATAGTGGCCGCGGCCGCGGTGCCGGCTTTCGCGTTCGTCCCGACGATCGCCGCCGCCGGACCGGCATCGCCGATCCCCGCGCCCGTCCAGCCCGCATACCTCAGCCCACAGCAGGGCCCGTTGGGTGCCGCGCTGTCCTGTGCGCCCTTGGCCGTGATTCCGTTCGCCGGGGGCATCGCCCTGGCCTGTTGGGCCTGAGGCGGGCGCTACCCTCGCTTTCGCGCGACCGTCACCGCCCAGTCCGCATCGGCGTGCCAGGGCCGCAGATCCCAGGTCCCGAATCGGTGCTCGCGGACCAGGCCGACCGCCGCCAGGTCGGCGTCGTAGTCGTCGACGGTGTAGCGGTAGCCCGCGGCGAACCCGACCACCAGCACCCCGCCCGGCGCCAGGTGCGCGGCGAGCCGGCCAAGCACCGCCCGCTCCGTGCCGGGCTCGACGAAGATCATCACGTTGCCCGCGGCGACCACCGCGTCGAACACCTCGCCGGGCAGGTCCAGCTCCGCGAGGTCGGCGAGGTGCACCGTCAGCTCCGGATGCGCGCGCGCCGCCGCCACCAGAACCGGGTCCAGGTCCACCGCGGTCACCGCGTGGCCGCGCCGGGCGAGTTCGAGTCCGACACGCCCGGTCCCGCAGCCCGCGTCGAGGACCCGTGACCCGGGCGCCAGCAGGGCGTCGACCATCCGGGCCTCGCCGTGCAGGTCCGCCCCGTCGGCCGCCAGCTGCTCGAATCGTTGGATGTAGGCGCGCGACTGCGCCTCGTCTCGCTCGTTCTGCCATCGGGTCACGGCGCCCAGAGTACGTTTCGCACAGCCGATTTGCCCGCGCCCGCAGGTAGGCTTCGCCGCGAACGGTGGGGGGTCATGTTCCCGGGGTCCGTCATGGTTCACATCGAATACACATCACCTGAAATGCCCTTGAAAGGGGACACACGTGGCGGACACCTTGCAGGCCGGATCGAGCCTGTCGACCGGACAGTCGCTCACCTCGGGCAACGGCGCCTACGCGCTGACGCTGCAGGACGACGGCAACCTCGTGCTGAGCGAGGCCGGCAACGCCGTCTGGGCCAGCAAGACGAACGGCAAGAGCGCGGTCAAGGCCGACCTCCAGGACGACGGCAACTTTGTCCTCTACACCGAGGGCAACGACCCCGTCTGGGCCTCGCAGACCTCCGGCAACTCGGGCGTCCGCCTCGTCGTGCAGGACGACCGCAACGTCGTGCTGTACGCCGGCGACAAGGCCGTCTGGGCCACCGACACCGCGGTCGAGGCCGCGGCCCCCGAGGCCGCGCCCGCTCCCGCTCCCGAGCCGGAGCCGGCTCCCGCGCCCGCTCCCCCGGCGCCGCCGGCCCCGCAGACCCACACCGTCGGTGACGGCGAGTCGCTGTGGGTCATCGCCGAGCGCTACTACGGCGACGGCAACCAGTACCAGCGGATCGCGGACGCCAACGGCATCCCGAACCCGGACCTGATCAACGCGGGCCAGGTCCTCACCATCCCCGCGTAGTTCCCCGCAGCACCCGACTCGGCGACCCCGGCACCCCATGCCCGGGTCGCCGAGTCGCATCACCGTCGAAATGACATGCGCCGCGCCCCACTTCGGGCCGGCCGAGCTGGAGGTGGCAATCGTGCGCTGGTTGATCGTGGCCGGGATGTGGCTGGTCGGACTGGCCGCGGTCGCGCTCGCCGTCGCGGTGGCGTCGGGCTGGTGGGTGCTCGCGGTGATCGCCCTGGCGTTCGCCTGCGTCGGCACCCGGGACCTGCTGCAGCGTCGCCACAGCATCCTGCGCAACTACCCGGTCCTCGGACACGCGCGCTTCCTGCTCGAGCGGATCCGACCCGAGATCCAGCAGTACTTCGTCGAATCAGCCACCGACGGAACGCCGTTCGACCGGGAGACCCGCGACCTCGTCTACGAGCGCGCGAAGGGCACCAAGGACGACGAGCCGTTCGGCACCGAACGGGACGTGCAGGCGCCCGGTCACGAGTTCATGGCGCACTCGCTGCGCGCCCGGCATGCCGGCGAGGAGACGCCGACCGTGCGACTGGGCGGGCCGGACTGCGCCCGGCCGTACGACATCGCGCTGCTGAACGTCTCCGCGATGAGCTTCGGCTCGCTGTCCGGCAACGCCGTCGAGGCGATGAACGCGGGCGCCGCCCGCGGCGGGTTCGCCCACGACACCGGCGAGGGCGGCATCAGCTCCCACCACCGCAGGCACGGCGGCGACCTGATCTGGGAGATCGGCTCCGGCTACTTCGGGTGCCGCACCGCCACAGGACATTTCGATCCGAAACTGTTTGCCGCCAAGGCCGCCGACGACCAGGTCAAGGCCATCTCCGTCAAGCTCTCCCAGGGCGCCAAGCCGGGCCTGGGCGGGGTGCTGCCCGGCGCCAAGGTGAGCGCCGAGATCGCCGCCACCCGCGGCGTCCCGGTCGGCCAGACCGTGATCTCCCCGCCCGCGCACAGCGCCTTCGACACCCCGAACGAGCTCGTCGACTTCATCGCCACCCTGCGCACCCTGTCCGGCGGCAAGCCGGTCGGGTTCAAGCTGTGCGTCGGGTCCCGGGTCGAGTTCCTCGGGATCTGCAAGGCCATGGTCGAGAAGGGCGTCACCGCGGACTTCGTCATCGTGGACGGGTCCGAGGGCGGCACCGGCGCGGCGCCGGTGGAGTTCGAGGACCACATGGGCATGCCGCTGACCGAGGGCCTGATGCTCGTGCACAACGCACTGGTCGGGGCCGGCCTGCGGGACCGGGTGAAGATCGGGGCATCCGGCAAGGTCGCCAGCGGCAGCGACATCGTCAAGCGCGTCATCCAGGGCGCCGACTTCACCCTGGCGGCGCGGGCGATGATGTTCGCGGTCGGCTGCATCCAGGCGCAGGCCTGCCACACCAACCACTGCCCCGTCGGCGTCGCCACCCAGGACCCCGCCCGGGCCCGGGCGCTGGACGTCCCCGACAAGGCCGCCCGCGTCCACCGGTTCCAGAAGTCGACGGTGGCCAGCGCCAAGCAGATGGTGGCCTCGATGGGCCTCGACGGTTTCGACGAGCTGCGGCCGTCCATGCTCAACCGCCGGATCGACGCGCACACCACCCGGACGTACGCCGAGCTGTACGAATGGCTGCTGCCCGGCGAGTTGCTCGACAACCCGCCGGACGGCTGGCTCACGGACTGGATCGACGCCGACGCCGACCGGTTCTGACCTCCCGGCTTCGACCGCACACCGTCGCGGACGGCGCGCAGACTGGACCCCACCGGAATAGGGTGACGTAGGTCACAGTCGATGCCTGCCCAGGAGGTCCCCATGACCACCACCACCCCCGGCAAACCCGCGTCGGACCCGTACATCGAGTACCTGTACACCGACCCGGACCTGCCGCCGGTCGGCATCGTCGACCGGACCCCGATCACCCCAGCAAAGAAGGTGGTGTTCGCGGCGATCGGCGTGGTCGGCGCCGTCGCCTGGACGATGATCGCGATCGTGCGCGGCGAGCACGTGAGCTCCGTCTGGTTCGTCCTCGCGGCGGTGTGCACGTACCTCATCGCGTACCGCTTCTACGCCCGGCTGGTCGAGAGCCGCATCGTCAAACCCCGGGACGACCGGGCGACGCCCGCCGAGGTGCTCGAGAACGGCAAGGACTTCATGCCGACCGACCGGCGGGTGCTGTTCGGTCACCACTTCGCGGCGATCGCCGGGGCCGGTCCGCTGGTCGGTCCGGTGCTCGCCGCGCAGATGGGGTACCTGCCCGGGACCATGTGGATCATCATCGGCGTGGTGTTCGCCGGCGGCGTCCAGGACTTCCTGGTGCTGTGGATCTCCTCGAAGCGCCGGGGCCGGAGCCTCGGTCAGATGGCCCGCGAGGAACTCGGCGTCGTCGGCGGGATCGCCGCCCTGATCGGCGTCTTCGTCATCATGGTCATCATCATCGCGGTGCTCGCGCTGGTGGTGGTGAACTCGCTCGCGGAGAGCCCGTGGGGCGTCTTCTCCATCGCCATGACCATCCCCATCGCCCTGTTCATGGGTGTCTACCTGCGGTTCCTCCGACCCGGCAAGGTCTCCGAGGTCTCCCTGATCGGCGTTGTGCTGCTGCTGCTCGCGATCGTCTCCGGCGGCTGGGTCGCCGACACCGGCTGGGGCACCGACTGGTTCACCCTCTCCAAGGTGACCCTCGCGTGGTTGATGATCGGCTACGGGCTCGCCGCGTCGGTGCTGCCGGTGTGGCTGCTGCTCGCTCCCCGCGACTACCTGTCCACCTTCATGAAGGTGGGGACCATCGCGCTGCTGGCCGCCGGAATCCTGGTGGCCCACCCCCAGATCCAGATGCCCGCGACCACCTCGTTCGCCTGGGACGGCGACGGCCCGGCGTTCTCCGGATCGCTGTTCCCGTTCCTGTTCATCACCATCGCCTGCGGCGCCCTGTCCGGCTTCCACTCCCTGATCGCGTCGGGCACCACCCCGAAACTGCTCGAGAAGGAGCGGCAGACCCGGATGATCGGCTACGGCGGGATGCTCACCGAGTCCTTCGTCGCCGTCATGGCCCTGGTCACCGCGTGCATCATCGACCAGCACCTCTACTTCGCGCTCAATGCGCCCGCCGCGCTGACCGGCGGCACCGCGGAGAGCGCGCCCGAGTACCTCAACAGCCTGGGCCTGCCCGGCGCCGACATCACCGCCGAGCAGTTGAACCAGGCCGCTGCGGACGTCGGCGAGGAGTCCATCGTCTCGCGCACCGGCGGCGCCCCGACGCTCGCCATCGGCATGTCGGAGGTGATGAGCCAGTTCATCGGCGGGGAGAGCCTCAAGTCGTTCTGGTACCACTTCGCGATCATGTTCGAGGCGCTGTTCATCCTCACCACCGTCGACGCCGGCACCCGGGTGGCCCGGTTCATGCTGTCCGACTCGCTCGGCAACTTCGGCGGCGCCGCCCACAAGTTCAAGGACCCGTCCTGGCGATTCGGCGCCTGGTTCTGCTCGATCGTCGTGGTGGGACTGTGGGGCGCGGTCCTGCTGATGGGCGTCACCGACCCGCTCGGCGGCATCAACACCCTGTTCCCGCTGTTCGGCATCGCGAACCAACTGCTCGCGGCGATCGCGTTGACGGTGGTGCTGGTGGTGGTGATGAAGAAGGGGCTGTTCAAGTGGGCGTGGATCCCGGCCGTACCCCTGGTCTGGGACCTGATCGTGACCATGACCGCGTCCTGGCAGAAGATCTTCTCGGATGTCCCGGCGATCGGGTACTGGGCCCAGCACCGGGACTTCGTCGACGCCCGGAACGCGGGGCTGAGCAGCTTCGGCTCGGCGAAGACGCCCGAGGCGATCGACGCGGTCATCCGCAACACCTTCGTCCAGGGCACCCTGTCGATCGTGTTCGCGGTGCTGGTCCTGATCGTCGCGGTGGTCGGACTCCTCGTCTGCGTCAAGGCCTTTCGTGCCGGCGGGCTGCCCGACACCGAGACCCCACCGGTGCCGTCGAAGCTCTTCGGTCCGGCCGGCTTCGTGCCCACCGCCGCGGAGAAGGCCGTCCAGCACGAGTGGGACGAGCTGATCGCGGAGGGC
>NZ_JBFUJP010000024.1:0-83703 GCF_056401315.1 Rhodococcus sp. P4_F5
GCCATCGGGACATGGATACCCAATAAGGATAGGAGAAGCGGACGACGGGCGGAACCGTCTCGACCCGCCGACTGAAGCTCTTGTAGGAAGCTGACAACAAACCATCTGTCCGGAATAGCGATCGTCCTACAGGACCCGCGTGCACGGCGGATCGTGAAGAGCTGTCGGCGGTCATCCCCCTCTCCGAACGCCAAGGAACGAGGCGAGAACACCGCCACCTAACGCCGCGAATCACACTATTGGGCTACGCCCGCGTCTCGACCGCCGACCAGAACCTCGATCTTCAGAGCGACGCTCTGAGCGCCGCGGGCTGTTTAAAGGTGTGGACCGACATCCCGTCCGGCCGGAACTCGCTGCCCTCATGGATGTACTGCGGCCCGGCGACACCCTCGTCGTGTGGCGGCTCGACAGACTCGGGCGAAGCCTCCCCCACCTAATCGAGACCATCGCCGAGCTCGAGCAGCGCGGCGTCGCCTTCCGTTCTCTGACCGAGTCCATTGACACCTCGACCGCGGGCGGGCGGCTCATCTTCGGTGCCTCGCAGATTTCGAGCGCAGCCTCATCCGCGAGAGGACAGTCGCCAGCCTCGCGGCGGCCCGCGAGCGCGGCCGCGTCGGGGCCGTCCGGCCGCGCTCACCCCCGCGAAGAAGCGACAAGCCAAGAAGATGCGCGCAGAGGGCGTGCCCATGTCGGAGGTCGCCGAGGTGCTCGAGGTCGCGCGGAGCACCCTGTACCGGCATCTCGGCTAGGGCCGGCGCGGTGTTCACCTATCGAGACCGGCCCGGCTAACCAGCGCGCACAACGAGTCGGAGAGAACCGAGCCTCAGGTCCCGCGTGCTTGGCACAGGACAGTCGCCAATCGCGGGGCCCCAGTCGAGATCCGATCGCGTGCGATCGCGATGACGTCGACGTCCCGATCATTGGCTAGGCGCACCACCGGATGGCCGTTCGGCCAGGCATGCCATCGTGCGCCCTCGACCTGATCGACAAGCACGACACCAAGAAACTGGCCAATCTCGTTGCCCAACATCGGACTGATCTCTGGGTCACGCGACCAAGCATCGATGGCAGCATCGATGGCGTCCAGACCTTCCACCGAGTTACTCAGCTGCTCGCCGCGGGCAGCCATCCATTGGGGCAGCTCGTCCGGATGGAGGGGCTGCCCCTCGATATCTCGATCACGGACATACAGAGCGATCCCGCGAGCGATGCCGTACTTGGGTCCAAAACGAAACACCCGCTGAACAAGTCGCATCACGAACCCAGTATCGGACACCCGGCGTCGGCGCACGGCTGTTCTTCCCGGACAAGATCGTCGTGTGTGGTGCGTTCGGGGTCAGGGTGAGGCGAGCCAGGCACGACGGGACTCGATCTGCTCGGGAGACGCGGCGGGTCAGTCGGCCAGGGCGTCGAGAACGGCGTCGTAGTCCTCGTCGTCGAGGAGTCCCTCGTCGAGGGCTCGGCCGACCTGGTTGTTGAACCCGCCCTCGGTGATCGGAGGGGCGTCGTTGGCGTGCGGGAAGGGGCTCGGGGCGCCGGGCTTCTCGTAGGTCCACTCGATCAACTCGCGCCGCAGCGTCACGCGGTCGATCTCTCCCGCGGCGTACCGGGCGGCGATCTCGTATGCGGTGCCTCCGTGCGTACCGGGCCGGACGTCGAGGGCCTCGACGCGGGCTCGCTTGAGGAGGTCGCTGATGGTCGGCTGGCTCACGTCCGCGATCCGAGCAAGGTCGGTCTGCGTCAGCCCCGACTCGTAGAGCTGGCGCAGGTGCCGCAGGTAGTTGATCCGCGCCACCTTCTCGCGGGCCTTGTCTTGTGCCAGCCCGCGGTAGAGCTGCTGCTGCTCGTGATCGAGACCCATGATGATCGGCATCTTCTCCCCGTTGCGCTATAGGCAATCCTATAACCGCAGGTGGAAAGGGTAAGGGGTTCAATCCAGTCGGGGCGACAAGTCCCCCAGACGGGCGCCGTCAAGTCCCCCCAGACGGGCGCCGTCAAGGATCGCGGCGGGTGTCGGACCGCGCTACCCGCCGAGGACCGTCAGACCGTGCGGACGCAGGTTCATCGACTCGCAGCCGTAGGCCGTCACCACCACGATGTCCTCGATCCGTGCGCCCCACCGGCCGCGGAAGTAGATGCCCGGTTCGATGCTGAACGCCATGCCCTCGGCTAGCTCGATCCTGTTGCCCGCCACGATGTACGGCTCCTCGTGCACCGACAGGCCGATGCCGTGGCCGGTGCGGTGCACGAAGACCTCCGCGAGCCCGGCGGCGGCGAGCACGTCGCGGGCCGCGGCGTCGACCGACTCCGCGGTGACCCCCGGCCGGACCGCGTCCACCGCGGCGCGCTGGGCCCGCTCGAGCACGGCGAACTGCTCCGCGATCTCCGGGCTGGGCTCGCCCAGGCTGTAGGTGCGGGTGGAGTCGGAGTTGTAGCCCGGCTCCACCGGGCCGCCGATGTCGATCACCACGATGTCACCGGACTCGATCACCCGGTCCGACACCTCGTGGTGCGGGTCGGCGCCGTGCGGACCGGACCCGACGATGATGAACTCGGCGCCGGTGTGGCCCTCCTCGACGATCGCGGCGCCGATGTCCGCGGCCACCTCGGCCTCGGTGCGACCGGCCCGCAGCCACTGCCCCATCCGCGCGTGCACCCGGTCGATCGCCGCGCCCGCCCGGCGCAGTGCCTCGATCTCGGCCTCGTCCTTGAGCATTCTCAGCTCGCGCAGCACCCCGGTGGCCAGCACCGGCGGTGCGCCGAGGGCCGCGGTCAGCGGAATCACGTGCAGGGCCGGCATCGCCTCCGCGACCGCCGTGCGGCTCGGCGTCGGCAGCAGCGACCCGACCAGCGCGTACGGGTCCACGCCGTCCACCCAGTCCCGCACCGACAGGCCCAGTTCCGCGGTCGCCGAGTCGCCGAGCGCGGCGAGCTCCAGGCGCGGGACCACCACCGACGCGGCACTCCCGTCGGCCGGCACCACCAGGCAGGTGAGCCGCTCGAACGAGTCGGCCCGCGAGCCCAGCAGGTACCGCAGGTCCGGGCCCGGGGTGATGAGCAGCGCATCGAGTCCGGCGGCCGCGGTGAGCTCGGCGGCGCGGCGCAGGCGCTCGCCGTATACGGCGGTCGGGAATCGTCCTGTCGAGGAGCTCTGTGCACTCATGACACTGAGGCTAGCGATGTTTGGCAGGATGAGCGGCATGACTGGCCCCCTCCTTCTCCTCGACGGCGCAAGCCTGTGGTTCCGCGCGTATTACGCACTGCCCGAATCGTTCACGGCGAAGGACGGCCGACCGGTCAACGCGGTGCGCGGGTTCACCGACATGGTCGCCTCGCTGATCACCCGGCACCAGCCGTCCCGGCTCGCGGTCTGCCTGGACCTGGACTGGCGCCCGCAGTTCCGGGTGGACGCGGTGCCGTCGTACAAGGCTCACCGCGTGGCAGCCRAACACGAGCAGGGCCCGGACGTCGAGGAGGTGCCGGACACCCTGACCCCGCAGGTCCCGATGATCCTCGACGTGCTGGCCGCGGCGGGGATCGCCACCGCGGGCGCGCCGGGGTGCGAGGCGGACGACGTGCTCGGCACGCTCGCCGCCCGCGAACGCGAGGACACCGTGGTCGTGGTGAGCGGGGACCGGGACCTGCTGCAGGTGGTCGCCGACGAGCCGGTGCCGGTGCGGGTGCTCTACGTGGGCCGCGGACTGGCCAAGGCCGAACTGTTCGGCCCCGTCGAGGTCGCCGAGAAGTACGGGGTCCCGGCCGGGCGTCCCGGGCCCGGTTACGCGGAACTGGCCCTGCTGCGCGGCGACCCGTCCGACGGCCTGCCCGGTGTGAAGGGCGTCGGCGAGAAGACCGCGTCCGCGTTGCTGCTCGAGTACGGCTCCGTGGCGGCACTGCGGGATGCGGTGGCGGACCCGGAGTCCGGTCTGGCCAAGGGAATTCGGGCTAAGC
Organism: Rhodococcus sp. P4_F5; assembly: GCF_056401315.1. Classification (NCBI taxonomy): domain Bacteria; kingdom Bacillati; phylum Actinomycetota; class Actinomycetes; order Mycobacteriales; family Nocardiaceae; genus Rhodococcus; species Rhodococcus sp. P4_F5. The sequence goes on from NZ_JBFUJP010000024.1 coordinate 3,952, forward strand.
TGACGGCCTCGGCGGACTACCTCGACGCGGCGCTGCCGGTGGTGCGGGTGCTCACCGACGCCGACGTGACGTTGTCGCGGCCGGACCTGCTGGCCGCCGCGCCGGTGGACCCGGACCGGCTGGCCGAACTGGCCGCCGACCTCGCGATCGAGACGTCCGTCGGCCGACTGGTCAAGGCGATGGCGGCGCCGCGTCAGGCGTGACCGGTGACCGGCCCGCCGGTCAGGGCGTGGTCGGCCGGCCGACCACGTAGGTGCCCTCGTCGTCGGTGAACGTGACGGTGACCTKCTGCGGGTTTCCCTTGACGGTCAGCGTGCAGGTGAAGGTGGCGTCCTTGACCACCTTCTGCCCGGCGGGGCAGGCGACGTCGGCGACGCCGGTGGCCCCGTACGAGTCCGCCAGCACCTGGGCGACGCCCTGCTCCGCCGCCGCCCGGTCCAGGGTGGTGCCCTGGGTGCCGAGCACCGCGGCGACGACACCGCCGACCAGCAGGAGGGCGACGATGCCGATGCCCACCCACTTCGACACGGAGGACTTGGCCGGGCCGTGCTCGGGCGGCGCCGCCGGGTACGGGGGCTGCGCCACCGGGTACTGACCGGGCGGGAGGTACTGGCCCGGCAGCGGCTGTCCCGGGTACGGCTGCTGCGGAAACTGCGCACCGGCGTACTGGGGCGGCKGGAACTGCGGCTGCGCGTACTGGGGTTGCGGGACCTGTCCGGTCGGGAACGGGCCCGGCTGCGGGTACTGGCCACCCGGGAATCCCGCCGGCGGGAACTGTGCCGGAGGGAACTGCTGACCCGGGTACTGCGCGGGCGGAAACTGCTGCTGCCCGGGGAACGGCTGCGCGGGAAACGGCTCTGCCGGCATCTGGGGCGGCGGGGCGTGCGGCGGCACCTGACCACCCCAGGCCTGCTGGTCCCACTGCGGCGGGGCCGGTGTGGGCACGGGCGCCGCGTCCGCCGGCTGAGGCTGTGGCGCGTCGGGACGCTGCGCCCACTGCTGGTCCTGCGCGGCCTGCCCGTCGGTGCTGCCGGCGTCGAACTGATCGTTCATCGTGCCTCCACTCGGGTGCTCGCCCGTCGTCCTTGCTCCCCCGCCGCAACGCGTCGGGCGCGACAACCCCTCGGCGGCCCGATGTTTCGACAGCGCCCGAATCCAATCACATCCGGCACGCTCAGGCCGCGTCGACGGCGACGACACCCCTGCGGATCGCGCCGACCGCCTTCGATGCCGCGGACCGCACCTCGGGGTCGGGCGCGGTCGAGTGCACCTGGTCGAGCAGGTCGATCACCTGCCGGCACCACCGGACGAAGTCGCCCGCCGACAGGGCCTGGCCACGGTCCCCGGCCGCCAGCAGCGCGTCGACGAGCGGTTCGCCGCGTGCCCACTTGTAGACGGCGGTGACGAACCCCAGGTCGGGCTCCCGGGTCAACGGCAGCCGGTGCCGGACCTCGTCGGCCCGCAGCGCGGACCACAACTGCACGGTCTCGCCGAGCGCATGCCGGATCGGGCCGGTGGGTCCGCGGTCGCCGACGTCCCCGTCCTGACGCGACTCGTAGACCATGCTCGACACCACCGCGGCGAGTTCGGCCGGACCGAGCCCCTTCCAGGCGCCGTGGCGCAGGCACTCGGCCACCAGCAGGTCGCTCTCCGAGTAGATCCGAGCCAGCCGCTGCCCGTTCTCGGTGATGCCGTGGCCGGTTGCGCCGGCGGCGCCCAGTTCGCCCTGTTCGATGTAGTCCCGCTCGCCGAGCAGGCCGAGAATCCGGTCGAAGGTGCGCGCCAGCGAGTTGGTGGTCGCGGCGACCTTCTGCCGCAGCGTCTCGGTCTCGCGGGCGAGCTTGTTGTACCGCTCGCCGATCCGGTTCAGCTGCTCACGATCCGGCGAGCTGTGACACGGGTGCGAGCGCAGGGCCCGCCGCAGCGTCGCCAGCTCCCGGTCGCTCGACGCGGGCGAACGCCGCTTGCCGTACCGGCCCGGCGCGACGATGCCGGTGCTGCGCAGCGCGGCGGCGAGGTCGCGGCGGCTGCGGGCGGTGTGGTGGTCGACGAACTTCGGCAGCCGCATGGTGCCGAGCGCCTTCGCGGGCATCGGGAACTCGGCCGCGGAGACCCGGCCGGCCCACTTGTCCTCGGTGAGCACCAACGGCCGGGGGTCGGTCGCGTCGGAGTCGACCTCGAGCACGACGGCGAGTCCGGAGCGTCGTCCGACCGGGATGGCGATGACGTCGCCGCGGCGCAGCGCGGTCAGCGACTCGACCGCGTCCTGCCTGCGATCCGTGCGGCCCTGACGTTCGAGCTGACGCTCACGGGCGCGCACCCGCCCGCGCAGCTGCGCGTACTCGAAGAACTCGCCGTCGACGCCGCCGAGTTGGTCGGCGAGCTGGGCCAGCGCCGCCTCGTTGCGTTCGACGGTGCGGACCAGCCCGACCACCGAACGGTCGGCCTGGTACTGCGCGAACGACCGCTCCAGCAGCGAGCGGGACTCCCGTGCGCCCATCCGGTCGATCAGGTTGATCGACATGTTGTACGCCGGCCGGAACGAGCTGCGCAGCGGGAAGGTCCGGGTGGAGGCCAGGCCGGCCACCTCGGTGGCCTCGATCCCCGGCTGCCAGAGCACCACCGCATGTCCCTCGATGTCGATGCCGCGGCGGCCCGCCCGGCCGGTGAGCTGGGTGTACTCGCCGGGCGTCAGCTCCGCGTGCGTCTCGCCGTTGTACTTGACCAGCCGCTCGAGCACCACCGTGCGGGCCGGCATGTTGATCCCCAGCGCCAGCGTCTCGGTGGCGAACACCGCCCGCACCAGCCCCTTGACGAACAGTTCCTCGACGGCGTGCCGGAACGCGGGCAGCATGCCGGCGTGGTGCCCGGCGATGCCGCGTTCGATGCCCTCGCGCCACTCCCAGTAGCCGAGCACCGCGAGGTCTGCCTTCGGCAGCGCGCCGGTGTGACGGTCGATGATCTCGGCGATCTCGGCGGCCTGCTCCTCGGTGGTCAGCTTCAGCCGGGAGCGCAGGCACTGCGCGACCGCGGCATCACAGCCGGCGCGACTGAAGATGAAGGTGATGGCGGGCAGCAGGCCGTCCTCGTCGAGCCGGGCGATCACCTCCGGCCGGGCCGGCGGGCGGTAGTTGGTGTTGCCACCGCGACCGCCACGCACCCGGCCCCGCGGCTCCCACGACTCGAGCCGGGCCGCCGCCTCCCGCTGCTTGAGGTGCCGCACCAGCTCGCGGTCCACGACCAGGCGTGCGGCGGGGTCCTGGGCCTGCGTGTCGTTGTCGAACAGGTCGAACATGCGCCGGCCGACCATGATGTGCTGCCAGAGCGGGACCGGCCGCACCTCGTCGACGATCACCTCGGTGTCGCCGCGCACGGTCGCCATCCACGACCCGAACTCCTCGGCGTTGCTCACGGTCGCCGACAGGCTCACCAGTCGCACGTCCTCGGACAGGTGCAGGATCACCTCTTCCCACACGGCGCCGCGGAACCGGTCCGCCAGGTAGTGCACCTCGTCCATCACCACGTGCGAGAGCCCACGCAGCAGGTCGGAGTCCGCGTACAGCATGTTGCGCAGCACCTCGGTGGTCATCACCACCACCGGCGCCTGCGGGTTGATGCTCGAATCACCGGTGAGCAGGCCCACCGAGGCCTTGCCGTAGCGCTCCACCAGTTCGGCGTACTTCTGGTTGCTCAGCGCCTTGATCGGGGTGGTGTAGAAGCACTTGCGCCCGGAGACCAACGCGAGGTGCACGGCGAACTCGCCGACCACGGTCTTGCCCGCGCCGGTCGGGGCGCACACCAGCACCCCGTGACCGGCCTCCAGGGCACGGCACGCCTCGGACTGGAAGCGATCAAGGGAAAATTTCAGCTGCGCCGCGAAGACCTCTAGTTCCACCCCGTCAGGCTGTCACATGTCGGTCGCGGACTGCGACCGACATGTGCGCCGTCACAGGGTGTCGGAGAAGTCGCCGGACGACGGCGCGCTGACCGCGTCCGCCTTGTCGATCGGCGCGGTCTCGCCCAGCGGCGAGGCCTCCTCGTCGTCGAGCCCGCCCCAGCCCTCGGCGGCCTGCCGGCGTGCCTTGCGCTTGTCGTGGACGCGGGCGATCTGTACCGCGAACTCGAAGAGGACGGTGAGCGCCAGCGCCAGCGCCAGCATCGAGAACGGGTCCGAGCCGGGAGTGGCGAACGCCGCGAAGACGAACAGCGCGAAGATCAGCCCCCGACGCCAGGCCTTGAGCTTCTCGTACGGGAGCACCCCGACGAAGTTCAGCGCCACGATGATCAGCGGGATCTCGAAGCTGACGCCGAAGATGATCAGCAGGTTGATGATGAACCCGAAGTACTCGTTGCCGCTGAGCGCGGTCACCTGGACGGTGTCGCCGATGGTGAGCAGGAAGCTCAACGCCTGCGCGACGACCACGTAGGCCAGCACCGCGCCGGTCACGAACAGGGCCGCGCCGGCGGTCACGAAGCCGATCGCGTTGTGGCGTTCCTTGTCGTGCAGACCGGGGGTGATGAAACCCCACAGCTGGTAGAGCCACACCGGGCAGGCCAGCACGATGCCCGCGGCCAGCGCGACCTTGAACCGCAGCATGAACTGGTCGAACGGCCCGGTGGCCAGCAGGCGGCAACTGCCGTCGGGGCTGATCTCGGCGCGGCTGGACTCCGGCAGCGAGCAGTACGGGCCGCGCAGCAGGTCGCCCAGGCTCTCGAGTCCGAGGATCTGGTGTCCGTACCAGAAGAAGCCGAAAGCCGTCGTCACCAGCACCGCAAGGAGCGCCAGCAGCAGCCTGGTACGCAACTCGTAGAGGTGTTCGACCAGCGACATGGTGCCGTCGGGATTGACCCTGCGCTTGCTCTGGCGCGGGTCGAAGGGGATTCGCACTRTGGACCCTAGTTCTGGTCAGCCGTCGGCCCGGGACACAGCAGCATCCCGGGCCAGGTCGGGTACGGGACTAGGACGTACGAGGTTCGGTCTGCGGGGTGACCGGCGCCGCCTCGGCCGTCACCGGGGTGACGGCGGGCAACTGCGGGGTCACGGCCGGGGCCGCAGGCGCGGCGGCCGCGGGAGTGCCGTCGTTCTGCATCTCCTTGACCTCGCTCTTGAAGATCCGCAGCGACCGTCCGAGGCCGCGAGCGGCGTCGGGCAGCTTCTTCGAGCCGAACAGGATGACGAGCACCACTGCGACGATGATCCAGTGCGTGGGCTGCAATCCGCCCATTTCTACCTCCAGAGACTTAGTTGGTTCGATGCTACCGGACCGATGGCCCGCGTTCTCGGTCGTGAGTGACCGATTTATCCGGAAGTGGATCCGTCAGCGGACTGAGAATAGGCCGCCAACGCGGCGCTCGCACGGGACCGTACCGCGACCGAGAGCTCCTCGGGGCCGAGTACCCGAACCCCGAGCCCGAAGCCGGCCATCAACCGGGCCATCCACTCCAGCGACCCGTACCGCATCGAGGCCTCGATCGACCCGTCGGCGGCCACCCGCACGTCGGTCATCGGGTAGTAGTCCATCACCCAGGCGTGGTCCGCGGCGACGGCGAGCCGGGCCTGCGGCAGGGTGTCGTCGTCGTGGAACAGGTCCGTCGCGTGCGAATCGTCGAGCGCCTCCTGCGGGGGCCGCGCCGGTTCGTCCAACTGGGTCGCCGCGTCGATCCGGTCGAACCGGAACATCCGGACGCCCTCGGCCTGACGGCACCAGGCCTGCAGGTAGCTGTGGTTGTCCATCAGCACGATCCGCACCGGGTCCACCACCCGTCGGGTCACCGCGTCGCGAGAGGCGGAGAAGTAGGTCAGGTCCAGGGCCCGGCCACGGCCGACCGCGGCCCGGACCGTCGCGGCGATCGGGTCCTCCGGCTCGACGGGCGGCGCGGCGTGGGTACCACCCGCGGCTGTGCCCGCCGCGGACTCGATCTTGGCGATCGCGCCCTGCACGGCCGTCGGGTCCGCGGTGCCGGGCATCTCCACCAGCGAGCGCAGCGCCACCAGTAACGCCGTCGCCTCCGTGGACGTCAGGCGCAACGGGCGGTCGATGCCGGCGGAGAAGGTGACCTGGATGCTCTCCTCGGAGAACGACAGGTCGATCAGGTCGCCGGGGCCGTAGCCGGGCAGCCCGCACATCCACAGCTGGTTCAGGTCGCTCATCAGCTGGGTGGTGCTCACCCCGAGCTCCGCGGCGGCCTCGGCCGCGCTGATCCCCGGGTTCGCCGCGAAGTACGGGACCATGTTCAGCAGCCGGGACAGCCGTCGCGACAGCTGACTCATCGAGCAGTCTCCATACCCGGGTTCTCCCCCACCACTGCGGCCGCCCGCAGCTTGTCCATCACGTCCCCACGCAGGTCCGGCGGTGCCAGCACCAGCGCGTCCTCCCCGTATCCGGCGATCAGCCGGGCCACCCAGTCCCAGGACCGGACCGGCACCTCGAGCACCGTCCCGTCCCAGTCGCCGACGGTCCGCCTCGACACCGCCCGGCCCAGCCGCCGCAGTTCCTGGGCCCGGCCGTCGCGGACCACCACCGTCGCGGTGCCCGCGACGCCCCCGGTGCCGACGATCCGGTCGACCATCGCCCGGAGGTCGACGCCGGCCGGCTTGTGCACCGCGTTCTCGGGGCCGAACGCGACGACGTCGTCGCCGATCCGGGAGAGCCGGAACGTGCGGGTGGCGTCGCGGTCGACGTCGTGCCCGACGAGGTACCAGCGGCCGTCGTGGGTGACCACACCCCAGGGCTCGACGGTCCGGGTCCGGTAAGGCTCGTTGCGCGCCGGGCGGTGCTCGAAGCGGACGGCGCGTCCGGCGTCCACCGCGGCCAGCAGCTTCTCCAGCGCCGGTTCGGAGCCGCGGGTGCGGGCCGGCAGTGCGGTCACCACGGGCGCGGCCGGGTCCTGGTCGACGACCACGCCCGCGGCGCGCAACTTCATCAGCGCGCCCTGTGCGGCGGAGGTCAGCTCCGGCGACTCCCACAGCTGCACCGCGATCGCGACCGCGGCGGCCTCCTCGCTGGTGAGGTCGATGTCGGGCAGTTCGTAGGCGTCGCGGTTGATCCGGTAGCCCTCGACGGTGCCGAAGCGGGAGGCCTGCCCCGTCTCGAGCGGCACGCCCAGGTCACGCAGCTCGTTCTTGTCCCGCTCGAACATCCGACTGAAGGCGTCGTAGTTGGATTCCTCGTCGTACCCGGCGACGAGGTGCCGGATCTTCTCGGCCGTCAGGAACTGCCGCGTCGCGAGCAGGCAGATGACCAGATTCATCAACCGCTCGACTTTGCTGATCGCCACGGGTCAGCAGCCTAGCCACACCACGCTCACATGGAGGCGATCAGGCGCTCGACGCGCTCGTCGACCGACCGGAACGGGTCCTTGCACAGCACGGTCCGCTGGGCCTGGTCGTTGAGCTTGAGGTGCACCCAGTCGACGGTGAAGTCCCGGCCCGCGTCCTGGGCCGCGGAGATGAACTCGCCGCGCAGCTTGGCCCGGGTGGTCTGCGGCGGGGTGTTGACGGCCTCGTCGATCTGCTCGTCCTCGGTGACCCGCTTGGCCAGACCCTTGCGCTGGAGCAGGTCGAAGACGCCGCGCCCCCGCTTGATGTCGTGGTAGGCGAGGTCTAGCTGGGCGATCTTCGGGTCCGACAGTTCCATGCCGTACTTGTCCTGGTACCGCTGGAAGAGCTTGCGCTTGATCACCCAGTCGATCTCGGTGTCGACCTTCGCGAAGTCCTGCGCCTCCACGGCGTCGAGCGCGCGGCCCCACAGGTCCACCACCTGCTCCACGTACGGGTCGGGTTCACGGGTGCGCAGGTGCTCGACCGCCCGCGAGTGGTACTCACGCTGGATGTCGAGGGCGCTGGCCTGCCGGCCGCCGGCGAGCCGAACCGGGCGGCTGCCGGTCATGTCGTGGCTGACCTCACGGATGGCGCGGATCGGGTTGTCGAGGGCGAAGTCGCGGAAAGTGACGCCGGCCTCGATCATCTCCAGCACCAGCGCCGCCGAGCCGACCTTGAGCATGGTGGTGGTCTCGGACATGTTCGAGTCGCCGACGATGACGTGCAGGCGCCGGTACTTCTCGGCGTCGGCGTGCGGCTCGTCGCGGGTGTTGATGATCGGCCGGGACCGGGTGGTCGCCGAGGAGACCCCTTCCCAGATGTGCTCCGCACGCTGCGAGAGACAGAAGGTGGCGGACTTCGGGGTCTGCAGCACCTTGCCCGCGCCGCAGATCAGCTGCCGGGTCACGAGGAACGGCAGCAGCACGTCCGAGATCCGGGAGAACTCCCCCGCCCGGACCACCAGGAAGTTCTCGTGGCAGCCGTACGAGTTGCCCGCGGAGTCCGTGTTGTTCTTGAACAGGTAGATGTCGCCGCCGATGCCCTCCTCGGCGAGGCGCTCCTCCGCGTCGACGAGCAGGTCCTCGAGCACGCGCTCACCGGCACGGTCGTGGGTGACCAGCTGCCCCAGGCTGTCGCACTCGGCGGTCGCGTACTCGGGGTGCGATCCGACGTCGAGGTAGAGCCGTGCGCCGTTGCGGAGGAACACGTTGGAACTGCGACCCCAGGACACCACCCGGCGGAACAGGTAGCGGGCCACCTCGTCGGGGCTCAGCCTCCTGTGGCCGTGGAAGGTGCAGGTCACACCGAACTCGGTCTCTATGCCCATAATTCGTCGCTGCACACTTCGAGAGTACAACGCGCACAGCCTCGTTGACCGGATCCACGCGTACGGACATCGAACGGTGACCAGTGCGGCCTAGCCTGGAGCCGTGACGAACACGGAACCGACCGTCGTCGAGTCGAGGGTGTGGGTCGACGACGGCTTGCGCGCGGCCAGTCGGGCGGCCGACCACGGCCTGTTGTGGTTCGCGGTGGGGGCCGTCGCGTTCGCGGTGGGCGGCCGGACCCGGCGTGCGGGCGTTCGCGGTGTGCTGTCCCTCGCCGGGGCCAGCGCGCTGACAAACGCCGTGCTCAAACCGGTTTTCCCGCGGCGCCGACCGCCCCAGGAGCACGTCGCGCCGGGACGGCGGCCGCGGCGGGTGCCCACATCGTCGTCGTACCCGTCCGGCCACGCCGCCTCGGCGGCCGCCTTCGTCACCGGGGTGGCCCTGGAGTCGCCGGCGGCCGCGGTTGCGCTCGCCCCGGTCGGCGCCGCGGTCGCGTACTCGCGCATCCACGTCGGGGTGCACTGGCCGTCGGACGTGCTGGCCGGCGCCGTGGTCGGTGCGGCGGTCGCGTTCGGCACCCGCCGTTGGTGGGCGGTCCGGACGGACGAGCCCGCCACCCTCGGCACCACCGCGACCGCCCCCGCCCTGCCCGACGGCAGCGGCCTGTTGATCCTGGTCAACCCGGGTTCGGGCGCATCCGACGAGGACCCGAGCGACCAGCTGCAGCGTCTGCTGCCGGCCGCCACCGTCCTGCGCGCCGACCCGGACGGCGACGTCAACGCGCAACTCGAGGCCGCCGTCGAACGCTCGGCGCCCCGCGCGCTCGGGGTGTGCGGCGGCGACGGCACCGTCGTGACCGCGGTGGACGCCGCACTCCGGCACGACCTCGTGTTGGCGGTCTTCCCCGGCGGCACACTGAACCACTTCGCCCGCGACGTCGGCGTCGAGGACGTCGAGGCCACCCGCGACGCGGTGACGGCGGGCACCGCGGTCCGGGTGGATGTCGGCGAGGTACTGCGCGACGGGAAACCCGCAACGGTCTTCGTCAACACGGCGAGCCTGGGTGGGTATCCCGACGCGGTCCGGCTGCGTGAGCGGTGGGAACCGCGACTGGGCAAGTGGCCGGCGGCCGCCGCCGCAATGGCCCGGGTGCTGGCCTCGGCCGAGCCGATCCCGGCGACGGTGGACGGTCGGCGGACCTCGATCTGGATGCTGTTCGTCGGCAACGGCAGGTACGCGCCGTCCGACCAGGTCCCGCTGTCGAGACCGGACCTGAACGAGGGCACGCTCGACGTCCGGTACCTGCGGGCGGACCGGCGCTTCTCGCGCACCCGGCTGCTGTGGGCGACGGCCACCGGCACCCTGGCGAACTCGCAGACGTACGCGCACGCGAACACCGACACCGTCACGGTGCGGCTGCAGGGCGACCCGGTGTCACTGGCGACCGACGGAGAGGTGATCGGCCGGGGCCGGGAGTTCCGGTTCGCGAGCCGGCCCGCGGCGCTGCGCCTGTACCGGTGAGGCACGTGTACGACGTCGCGGCGGTGACCGCCCGTGGCTTCCCCACGGGCGGCCGACTCCGGCTTGGTCGCGGCGGGCAGCAGCGCCGCGAGTGCGGCGCCGGTGATCCGCTTGAAGGCGCGCCGCGGGCGGTTCTGGTCGAGCACCGCCACCTCGAGCGCCTCGACGCCGATGGTGCGCGGCTCCGCGTCGCCGCTGCCGGGCACCACCGTGCCCCTGCGCAGCGCGGTGACCGCCACGTCCACCGCGGCGGCCAGGTCCAGGCCCGGCCGGTAGCTGTCCTTGAGGGCCAGCGCGATCGGCTCGGTCGCGCCGCCCATCACCACGAACCGCTGCTCGTCGACGATGGACCCGTCGTAGGTGATCCGGTAGAGCTGGGCGTGCGTGTCCTGACCCGCCCGGCCGACCTCGGCGACGCAGAGCTCCACCTCGTACGGCTTGGGCTGCTCGGTGAAGATTCCGCCGAGCGTCTGCGCATACGCGTTGGCCAGCGAACGGCCGGTGACGTCGCGGCGGTCGTAGGAGTACCCCCGCATGTCGGCATGCATGATGCCGGCCCGCCGCAGGTTCTCGAACTCGTTGTACTTGCCGACGGCGGCGAACCCGAGCCGGTCGTAGAGCTCACTGACCTTGTGCAGCGCCGTCGACGGGTTCTCCGCCACGAACAGCACCCCGTCCGCGAAGGTGAGCACGACGACACTGCGGCCGCGGGCAATTCCCTTGCGCGCCAGCTCCGAGCGATCGCGCATGATCTGCTCGGCGGACGCGTAGTACGGCATCGTCACGGCATGTCACCTGCTTCCTGGGTGCGGGCGGTGACGACGTCCCGGGCCAGTTCCGCGGCCCTGGCCGCGGCCACCTCGACGGCGCCGTCCGCGGTGATCACCACGGCGGTCGGGTAGATGCCCCGGGTCATGTCCGGTCCGCCGGTCGCGGAGTCGTCGTCGGCGGCGTCGTACAGCGCGGCCATCGCGGCGCGCAGTGCGTCCTCCTCGGTGCCCCGCGGGTCGTACGTCTTCTTCAACGCCGACTTCGCGAACAGCGACCCGGAGCCCACCGCGTGGTATCCGGCGCGTTCCTCGTAGCGTCCGCCGACCACGTCGTACGAGACGATTCGGCCGGCCTTGGACAGATCCGCCGCGTCGAGGTCGAAGCCGACCAGCAGCGGCACCACAGCCAGCCCCTGCATGGCCGCGCCCAGGTTGCCGCGGACCATCGAGGACAGCCGGTTGGCCTTGCCGTCGAAGGTCAACGGCACCCCTTCGATCTTCTCGTAGTGCTCGAGCTCGACCGCGAACAGGCGGACGAGTTCGATCGCCACGCCCGCGGTGCCCGCGATGCCGGCGGCGGAGTAGTCGTCGGTGACGTACACCTTCTCCACGTCGCGGCTGGCGATCATGTTGCCCATGGTGGCGCGGCGGTCACCGGCGAGCACCACGCCGCCTTCGAAAGAGACCGCCACGATCGTGGTGCCGTGCGGTGCCAGGTCCGCGGCGTTCATCGGCTCACTCCCGGTCCGGAGTGAGCGACCGACGTCGAACCGGTTCTCCGGCAACAGGTCCGGCGCATGCAGACGCAGATGTTCGGAGAACGAGGACAGCTGCGTGCCGTACCGCAGCCGCTCATCCCCGAGTGCGGGGCGCGACGCCGGGTGATCCGCCGTCACTGCCCACCCTTTTGCACGTACGCGCGCACGAAGTCCTCGGCGTTCTCCTCGAGCACGTCGTCGATCTCGTCGAGCAGGTCGTCGGTCTCCTCGGCCAACTTCTCCCGACGTTCCTGACCGGCCGCTCCCTCGCCGACCTGGCCGTCGTCTTCGTCGCCACCGCCGCTGCGTTTGGTCTGCTCCTGCGCCATAGCCGCCGACCTCCTCGTTAGGTTTCCTCAGTTGCGCCCGCACACCGGGTCTTCCTGAACGCCGGGGTCTTCTCGACCGTCGATGTCCCTGCCACACCCAGTGTGCGCCTCGTGCACGGATCTCCACCCTACCGAGCAACACCGTCAGAACGCGGGTGCGTGGCCGTGTCGCGGGGGCGGTGTTCAGGTGGTGAGCTGATCGACCAGGTCGGCGGCCGATTCCGCGGCGTCGAGCAGGGCGCCGACGTGCGCCTTGCTGCCCCGCAGCGGCTCCATCGTGGGGATGCGCACCAGGGACTCCCGGCCCAGGTCGAAGATCACCGAGTCCCAGCTCGCGGCCGCGATGTCCGCCCCGAACCGGCGCAGGCACTCGCCCCGGAAGTAGGCCCGGGTGTCGGTCGGCGGGTTGTGCACCGCGTCGAGCACCTGCTGCTCGGTCACGAGCCGGTCCATCGACCCGCGCGCCACCAGCAGGTTGTAGAGCCCCTTCTCGAGCCGCACGTCGGAGTACTGCAGGTCGATCAGGTGCAGTTTCGGCGCGGCCCAGCCCAGCCCGTCGCGGCTGCGTGCGCCCTCGAGCAGCCGCAGCTTGGCCGGCCAGTCCAGCAGGTGCGTGCACTCCATCGGGTCCCGCTCGAGCAGGTCCAGGACCATGGCCCACTTGTCCAGCAGGTCCGCCACCCGCGGGTCGTCGTCGCCGCGTCGGGCCGTGAACTCCGCCACCCGCTCGTGGTAGATCCGCTGCAGGGCAAGGCCGGTCAGCTCGCGGCCGTCGGCCATCGCGACCGCCTGACGCAGGGTCGGGTCGTGGCTGATCTGGTGGACCGCGGTCACCGGCCGGGCCAGATGCAGGTCCGACAGGTCGACACCGGCCTCGATCAGGTCCAGCACCAGCGCGGTGGTGCCGACCTTGAGGTAGGTCGACATCTCCGCGAGGTTGGCGTCGCCGATGATCACGTGCAGACGCCGGTACTTGTCCGCGTCGGCGTGCGGCTCGTCGCGGGTGTTGATGATGCCGCGCTTGAGGGTGGTCTCCAGCCCGACCTCGACCTCGATGTAGTCGGCGCGCTGGGACAGCTGGAAGCCGGCCTCGTCGCCGGACTGCCCGATTCCGACGCGTCCCGACCCGCAGATCACCTGCCGGGAGGCGAAGAACGGCGTCAGGCCGGCGACGACGGCGTTGAACGGCGTCTGCCGCGACATCAGGTAGTTCTCGTGGGTGCCGTACGACGCGCCCTTGCCGTCGACGTTGTTCTTGTAGAGCTGCAGTCGCGGTGCGCCGGGCACGCTCGCGACGTGCCGGGCCGCGGCCTCCATCACCCGCTCGCCGGCCTTGTCCCAGATCACCGCGTCGAGCGGGTCCGCAACCTCGGGCGCCGAGTACTCGGGGTGCGCATGGTCGACGTACAGGCGAGCGCCGTTGGTGAGGATCATGTTGGCGGCGCCGACCTCGTCCGCGTCGATCACCGGGGCCGGGCCGCTGAACCGGCCCAGGTCGAAGCCGCGGGCATCGCGCAGGGGCGATTCCACCTCGTAGTCCCAGCGGGTCCGCTTGGCCCTCGGGACGCCGGCGGCCGCCGCATAGGCGAGTACCGCTTGAGTCGAGGTCAGGATGGGGTTCGCGGTCGGTTCCGTCGGGGAGGAAATCCCGTACTCGACCTCGATACCGATGATGCGCTGCATGCCCACGAGCCTAGATCGTCGATGCGCTCGGCCCTCCGACTATTCCCTTGCGGCGCCGCCGCGCCGCTGTCGGCTGCGATCCGTGGTCGGCAGGGCGAGGCGGAAGCCAGCCGGCGGCCGGCAGCGATCGCTGCCGGCCACACGGTGAACACCACCGGTCCGGATCCCGTGTGCGCGGTGACACGATCCAGTGGCGACCCCATGAAGGTGGTGCACGGATGCACGTCCACCGATCCCGCATCGCCCGTGGCGACGTTGGTGTAGCCGATCCTGACCGATCGGAAGCCGAAACCGTTTGCGGAGCAGACCTCGTCCGAGAGCGGCGCCGAGAACACCGTCTCGCCGGGAACATCCGAGGTTTCGGCGTTCACCGTTCCGTTGTAGGGAAACGGCACGACGAGTCCGCTCACCGCAATCCCGGTCGCGGGAATCTGCATCACCGTGACCGCATCCGGACCGATGGGCTCTCCGAACGAACCCCCCACCGACCCCGCCAGCGAACCGGACACCGAACCGTCCGCCGAGCCACCCGACGAACCGGCGGCCGCGGCGATCGGCGACACCGCAGTCGCCACCGCAACGGCGGCAATCCCTCCCAAGATGCCGACCCGCAGAACCCCCGCTGTGTGCATTCCTCATCCCCTTCATCGGTCGTTGATCAGAACGGTGGACGCACCCTAACGTCCCCTACCGGGGTCCGTTGCCGATTTCGCGGCGCCATTTCCCGGGCCGACACCCCCTCCCTCGGAGCGTGTCCTAGATCGTTCGCCGACGGCTCGAGCCTTCGGCTCAAACGCCGATAAGCTGCGTTATGACATTATTGTGGTGAATGGCGAGCGATGACGACCGGCCGCGGCACCACCGAAACGGTCAGGCCGGGCAGGTCGGCGTGCCCGGAAACTGCCCCACCCCTGCCTGGCAGCCGACCTCGGTCACCGCGGTCATCCGCTCGACCGGTTCCCTGATCTGCAACGCCGGCACCAGGCCGCCGGAGACGAGTGCCGTCTTGGTCGCGGGGAGCGTCGCGCGCTCGTCGAACGTTCCGCGGGCCTGCGCGAAGGCGACCAGTTCGTCGTAGACCATCGACAGCATCGCCTCGGTCGTCCGGTCCCCCGGCTCGAGCCCGGCGAAGTCCACACCCGTCTCGTACTCGTGGCGGATCGCGTGCGGGCCCTGGTCGCAGGTGGGCTTGTTCAGGTCGATGCGGAACTCCGACCGATCCGGCGACGGCGGCGTGATCGTGCCGGCGTCGGTGCAGGCCCGGTGCGAGATGCGGTCGCCGAGCGCATGCAGGTAGATGCCGGTCCGCGCGTTCCAGGCGTTGTCGCCGATCCAGGAGTCGAACTGCCCGGACCGCACGTCGCCGGAGATCACCTGCTCGCCGGTCTCGTTGTCGAACGGGATGGCCACCGGGGTCTCGACGGCATACTCGCCGTGGATCTGCGCGGGCTGAGGGTCGCCGTAACAGGCTGCGCCGGTGGCATAGTCGCCGTCCGCGCTGGGGTTGGTGAAGCCGCCGGTGCACAGCGGCGCGGCGCTTCCTGGCCCGGCCATGGCCCACCGGCGCAGGTGCGTGAGCATGACCTCGTGTGCGGGATCGTGGGCATCGGGACTGAGCCCGTCCGGCTGGGCATCCGACGGCCCACGCATCGTCGGCAGGAAGTGGAAGAGGAAACCGCCGGTGGCGAAGTGGGTGCGCACCAGGCCGCTGATGTCCTGGGTGGTCAGGGAATCCGCGTCGGGGACGAGCCTGCCGTCGACGTCGCGCGGGGCGAACGACCCCAGATCGGTCGCCTCGTCGTATGCCGCGATCCAGTACGCGGCGCGCTCGGAGAAGCCCACGCTGCGAGCGATGATGTACGTCGAGTCCGTGTGCACGAGGCTGCGTCCGCCGAGCGGTCGACGCAACGTGAACCCGTACGCCGCGAACGCCTGCAGTCCGCACACCGGAGCGTCCGGAGCGTCGAGCGGGCACACCGGTGGCAGCGGGCCGCAGTTGTGGGCGGGGGCGCCGTCCTCCGTGTAGCAGATGTCCTCGGCGAACGCGTGGGCCGCCGACGGCGGAACCAAGACCGCGGCACACAGCGCCAGCGCCGCCCCTGTAAAGCTCACCTGTCGACCGTGCATTCTCATCGGACCACGCCTTTCGATGTGGCGGAGCGCGCGCACGTCAACGCCTGATCAGAACGCTCACGTTCCGCTGCCGAGACGGCACTGCAGGTAGTCGCCCGCGTGGAGGCGCCGAAGCACCACGCGCACCGGCCGGGGCGCCCACCGCGCCTGCGGGTCGCATTCCCGTCGCGGGTCGGTCAGGGCCAGCAGGTGTCCGCGGGTGGTGATGTCGACCCGGCCCGCGGCCAGCACGTTGAGTACCCAGTCGCTGTCCCGCCCGTAGGTGATCCCGAAGCGGAAACCGTCGCCGTACCGGAAGCAGTTCACCGGGGTCCGGTACGGACGGCCGCTGCGGCGACCCCGGTGGTGGACGATCGCGAATCCCGGCAGCCGACCGGCGACCGGTAGCACTACGCGATTGGTCGCCGCCCTGTTGAAGCGGGCCAGCCGCCTCGGGAGAGGCACTCGGTCAGCCTAACGCCTCGTGACACGATGAGGACATGGATCACCAGCCCGGCAATGCCGCACCCGTCGGGGACGAGGTCGTCACCGTCTACGACGCCGAGGGACACGAGACGGGCACCGCCCCGCGGTCGCGGGTGTACGAGGAGGGACTGTGGCACGCCAGTTCCGGCGTGCTGCTGCGGTCCCTCGACGGGCAGCGGATCTACGTGCACCGCCGCTCCCCTGCCAAGGCCGTGTTCGGCGGCATGCACGACTGCCTCGCCGGCGGCGTCGTCGACCCGGGCGAGACACCGACCGACGCCGCCGCCCGCGAACTGGGCGAGGAACTGGGGGTGCACGGCATCGACCTCACTCCCCTGGCCCGGGTCTCCTGGGACGGAGAGTGGGACGGAAAGCTGCTGCGCTGCCACCTTTTCGCCTTCGAGGGGCGCTGGGACGGGCCGGTGGTGCACCAGGCGAGCGAGATCGTCGACGGCTGGTGGTGGACCGAGGCGGAGCTRCGCGCGCACCTCGCCGACCCGGCGTGGCCGTTCGCCCCGGACAGCCGGGCCCTGCTCGCGGACTTCCTGACCGCCACGCCGCGGTAGCGGCCGACCGGACGGCGGTGGCCCGGACTCGGTGTCGATCGCGCGGCTGGCACTGGCGTTCTTGCCAGTCACCAACGTGCGGATGTAGACGATCCGCTCGCCCTTCTTGCCCGAGATCCGCGCCCAGTCGTCCGGATTCGTCGTGTTCGGCAGGTCCTCGTTCTCGGAGAACTCGTCGACGATCGAGTCGAACAGGTGCTGCACGCGCAGGCCCGGGGTGCCGGTGTCCAGCACCGACTTGATGGCGTACTTCTTCGACCGGTCCACGATGTTCTGGATCATCGCGCCCGAGTTGAAGTCCTTGAAGTACAGCACCTCCTTGTCACCGTTCGCGTACGTGACCTCGAGGAAGCGGTTCTCGTCGCTCTCCGCGTACATCCGGTCCACGACCCGCTCGATCATGGTCTTGATGCAGGCGGTGCGGTCGCCGCCGAACTCCGCCAGGTCGTCGGCGTTCACCGGCAGGTGCTCGGTGAGGTACTTCGAGAAGATGTCCTGCGCCGACTCCGCGTCGGGGCGTTCGATCTTGATCTTCACGTCCAGGCGGCCGGGCCGCAGGATCGCGGGGTCGATCATGTCCTCACGGTTGGACGCGCCGATCACGATGACGTTCTCCAGGCCCTCGACGCCGTCGATCTCGCTGAGCAGCTGCGGGACCACGGTGGTCTCGACGTCCGAGGAGACGCCGGAACCACGGGTACGGAAGATCGAGTCCATCTCGTCGAAGAACACGATCACCGGGGTGCCCTCGGAGGCCTTCTCCCGGGCCCGCTGGAAGATCATCCGGATGTGCCGCTCGGTCTCGCCGACGAACTTGTTGAGCAGTTCCGGGCCCTTGATGTTGAGGAAGTAGGACTTGGCGTCCTTCGCGTCCTGCCCCCGGGCCTCGGCGATCTTCTTGGCCAGCGAGTTGGCCACCGCCTTGGCGATCAGCGTCTTGCCGCAGCCGGGCGGGCCGTAGAGCAGCACACCCTTCGGCGGCCGCAACGCGTACTCGTGGAAGAGGTCCTTGTGCAGGAACGGCAGTTCCACGGCATCGCGGATCTGCTCGATCTGCCGGCCGAGTCCGCCGATGTCGCCGTAGTCGACGTCCGGCACCTCCTCGAGCACCAGGTCCTCGACCTCGGCCTTCGGGATCCGCTCGAACGCGTACCCGGCCTTGGTGTCGACCAGCAGCGAGTCGCCGGGCCGCAGCTTGCGGGTCGGCGAGTCGATGTCCTCGTCGACGGGGTGCTCGGTGACGTCCGAGGCCGCCAGGATCAGCGGGTGTGCGAGCCAGACCACCCGCTCCTCGTCGGCGTGCCCGATCACGAGCGCACGCTCGCCGTCGTCCAACACCTCTCGGAGACTGCAGATCTCGCCGATCCGATCGAACGAGCCGACCTCGACCACGGTGAGCGCCTCGTTGAGCCGTACCGTCTGGCCGGGCCGCAGCGACTCCGCCTCGATGTTCGGCGAGCACGTCAACCGCATCTTGCGCCCGGACGTGAACACRTCGACGGTCTGGTCCGGGTGCATCCCGATCAGCACGCCGTACCCACTCGGCGGCTGGCCCAGCCGGTCGACCTCCTCGCGCAACGCGATCAGCTGCTGACGCGCCTCCTTGAGCGTGTCCATCAGCTTCGAATTGCGGATCGAGAGCGAGTCCACCCGAGCCTCGAGTTCGCGTACCTGCTCGGGCGACTGCGCCAACTGGCGACGCAACCGGGCCGCCTCGAGTTGCAGGGCCTCCAGCTCCGCCCTGGCAGCCGACGAGTCCGGATTCTCTGATGCGCTCATGCGCGACTCCTCCCAGTTGCGATCTATCAACGCTACAGCCGCCGCGCCGAATCTGCGGAGCGACACCAGCGACACGACACAGTGTGAGATGTCCGTCAGACAGAACMGGTTCTAGGTCATGTTAGCCTCACCTATCTATCCGCAGTCTTGTCGCAAGCGAAAGGCCCATTCGTGATCATCCGTAAGTCCCTCGTCGCCGCCGCAGCCGCCCTCGTCGCAGTCGGCGTCGCCTCCTGCAGTTCCGACGACTCCACCGCCACCGAGTCCACCGCCACGACGACGACCGCCGACGCTGCCGCCACCGAGGCGCCCGCGGACGCGCCCAGCACGGAGGCACTGAACGCGACGCTGGTGACGTTCTTCGACCCCGCCGTCCCGGCCGCGGACAAGGCCGCGCTGATCGTCAAGGGCGAGAAGCAGGCGCCGGTGCTCGAGCAGTTCAACGGCGTCCTGCGGGGCTACCCGCTGACCACCGCGGTCACCGCTGTCACCCCGGTCGACGCCGACACCGTCAAGGCCACCGCCACGATCACCGGCCCGCACGGCGGTGCCCCCACCGACCTGACCTTCGACCAGGTCGACGGCAAGTGGGTCGTCTCGGACACCGCCGTCTGCACCATCTTCTCGATGGGCCGCCTGACCTGCGTCAGCTGACGCAGGCCGGAAGACAAGCCCTAGGCGGGGGCCTTGCCCTTGCCCGCGCGGCGCTGCGGCTTGGGGGTGACGGTGCCCTCGGCGAGCCTGCGCGCGCTCACCAGGAACGCGGTGTGCCCCTGCATCCGATGCTCGGGGCGCACCGCGAGGCCCACCACGTGCCAGCCGCGCACGATCGACTCCCAGGACCGCGGTTCGGTCCAGCACTCCTGCTCGCGTAGCGCCTCGACCACCTTCGACAGCTGGGTGACGGTGGCGACGTAGACCATCAGCACGCCGCCCGGCACCAGTGCCTTCGCCATCGCCGGCAGCGTGTCCCACGGCGCCAGCATGTCCAGGATCACCCGGTCCACCTGTCCGCCCGCGGTCTCGGGATCGAAGTCCGCCACGTCGGCGACGGTCAGCTCCCAGTTCTCCGGCCGTTCGCCGAAGAAGGTCTCGACGTTGCGCACGGCATGCTCGGCGTGGTCGTCGCGCACCTCGTAGGAGAGCACCGTTCCCTCGGGCCCCACCGCGCGCAACAGCGAGCAGGTCAGCGCGCCGGAACCGGCACCCGCCTCCAGTACCCGGGCACCGGGAAAGATGTCGCCCTCGTGCACGATCTGCGCGGCGTCCTTCGGGTAGATCACCTGCGCGCCGCGCGGCATCGACAGCACGTAGTCGACCAGCAGCGGACGCAGTGCGAGGTACGGCGTGCCGTTGGTGGAGGTGACGACGCTGCCCTCGTCGGCGCCGATCAGCGCGTCGTGCACGATACCACCGCGGTGGGTGTGGAACTCCTTGCCCTCGGTGAGCACCACCGTGTAATGCCGGCCCTTCGCGTCCGTCAGCTGGACGCGGTCGCCCACCCGGAACGGCCCACTCGGCCTGGCATCGCGCACTGTCATCAGTCAACTGCTCCTAGCGTAGGTACTCCCGGCGACCCTCGCGCCGGCCCCGACAGCGGTGTCGGACCCTGCGCATACCCTGCCAGGTGTGAGCACACCCGCGACGTCGCCCCCCGTCTCCCCCGCCGACGGCGTTCGAGCCCGCTCCCGGCCTGCTCTCTCCCCCTCCCGCGCCGGCGACTTCAAACAGTGCCCGCTGCTGTACCGGTTCCGAGCGGTCGACCGGATCGCCGAGACACCGTCCAAGGCACAGATCCGCGGCACCGTCGTGCACGCCGCGCTGGAGGCGCTCTACGGCCTGCCCGCGGACGAGCGGGTCCCCGAGCGCGCCGCCACCCTGCTCGGCCCCGCCTGGGAGCGGGTGCTCGCAGAGTCCCCCGAGGTCGCGGAGGCGGTGCCGGCCGAGGAGCGCACCGCCTTCCTCGCCGAGGCCCGGGCACTGGTGGACGGTTACTACCAGCTCGAGGACCCCACCCGCTTCGATCCCGAGTCCTGCGAGCTGGGGGTGGAGACCGAGCTGGACAACGGCGTGGTGCTGCGAGGATTCGTCGACCGGATCGACGTCGCGCCGAACGGCCACCTCCGGGTGGTCGACTACAAGACCGGACGTGCCCCGCGGGAGACCAGCGAGGCCAAGGCGCTGTTCCAGATGAAGTTCTACGCGCTGGTGCTGCTGCGCACCCGCGGAGTCGTGCCCGCGCAACTGCGACTGCTGTACCTCGCGGACCGGGAGATCCTCACCTACGCCCCCGACGAGGAGGAGCTGCTCCGCTTCGAGAACACGCTGACCGCGATCTGGCAGGCGATCCGCACCGCCGGGGCGACCGGGGACTTCCCACCGAATCCCGGGCGGTTGTGCGACTGGTGCGATCATAAGGTCCGTTGCCCCGCGTTCGGCGGCACGCCGCCGCCCTACCCCGGCTGGCCCGAGGGTCCGACCGCATCGGGCGCCGGTAGTTCTGAAGACGAGAGTTCCGAGGAGATCGACAATTGAGTGACCAGGCCTATTACCTCCCGCTGGGACGGGACGCCGACGGCACCGAGCGCTTCGCCAGCACCGCGCTGACGGAGAGCACCTGGGGACCGGCCATGCAGCACGGCGCACCCCCGTCGGCGCTGCTGGTGCGGGCGCTCGAGCGGTGCGAGTCGCGTGAGGACACCCGGCTGACCCGGGTGGTCGTGGAGATCCTGGGCCCGGTCCCCATCGCCGACATCGAGGTGCGGTCCTGGGTGGAGCGGCCCGGCCGCCGGGTCGAGCTCGTGGTCGCCGAGCTGTGGGCCGCCGGCCCGGACGGCACCGCCCGCGCGGTGGCCCGCGGCACCGGCTGGCGCATGCAGACCGACGACTCGTCCGCCGTCGCGCATGCCGGCGACCCGGCACTGGCCCCGCGGTCGCAGGCACACGAGACGGCACTGGAGGGCCCGTTCTGGGACACCGGGTTCGTCACCAGCCTCGAGTGGATGTGGCTGACCGACATCGGCTGCGAGGGCCCGGGGCAGATGTGGGCGCGCCCGAATGCCGTTCTCGTGGAGGGCGAACCACTCTCCCCCGTCCAGCAGCTGTTCGTGGTGGCCGATGTCGCGAACGGGGTCGGAACCAAGCTCGACCCGGCCGAGTGGACGTTCCTCAACACCGACCTGACGGTGCACCTGTTCCGGGTTCCCGAGGGCGAGTGGGTCGGCATCGCCGCGGAGACGTCCTACGGCCCGGACGGGGTCGGCATGTGCGCGGGCGTCCTGCACGACGAGTCCGGCCCGGTCGGCCGGATCAACCAGACCCTGCAGGTCCGCGGGCGCTAGCCCGCGGGTGGCGTCGACACGGGCGGCATGCGATCGCAATCGTCCATCGCGACCGCATGCCGTCGCGCCGTCGCCGGCGGGCGAGGGCGTCGTCAGCAGGTGTGCTGCTGCCGCAGTCCGTCCGCCGAGCCGAAGGCACTCGCGAGGATCGCGCGTGAATCCTCGTGTCCGTCGAGCATTCGGCTCGTCCGGGTTACGACGCGCCAGCCGTCCCGCGTCCGGACGAGTTCCCACCGGTTGGCCGTGACCCTACTGACACGGTAGCCACTCCCCTCCTGCTCACGAAGAATCAACTGGGTGTGACACACCGCCACGGCGGTGTCGCCCTCGACGGTGATGTGCGCCGGGCTCATCACGTGTCCGCACCCTTTCTCGAGAAAGCCCTGGTGCGGATGGGTTCCGACCATCGTCGCGATCTCGTCGCGCCCGTTCATCCGGCCGGTGTCGACGTCGTACACGCCGTCCTCGGTCCAGAGCCCGGAGACGACGGCGGCCAGGCCGCTGTCGACGCTCGGGCCGTAGGAGTACATGAGTCGCATGATCGCGTTGTGGTCCTCCAGCAGCCGAAGGCGTTGCTCGAGGACCACGAGCCGAGGCCCGAAACCCAAATCCGTCTCGGTCATCAGCGCCCCATCATCGCGCGGGCCTCGTCGGAGGCTGCCCTGACGATCTCGGCGCGGGGGAAGCCGGCACGGCTGCCGGCCAGCTCGTAGTTGCCGCCCGCGACCCAGATCGGGCCGTCGGTGAGGTGGTCGAGACCCTCGCGGGCGACCGCGTACGGGTCCGACGCGTTGAGGCCGGGAAGGTCGAAGTCGAGGCCGGCCCGTTCCATGGCCGGCGTCCGGGTGACGCCGAGGACGAGCTCGAGCACGTCGACGCCGTGCCCGGACATCTCGAGCCAGAGTCCCTCGGCGAAGACGCGACTGAAGGCCTTCGCCGCCGCGTAGATGCTCATGTGCTCGGCACCGACGAAACCGGCCAGCGAGCCGAGCAGGATGATGCCGCCGCGGCCACGTTCGCGCATCGGTGCACCGAAGATCTGGGAGAGCTCCAGTTGGCGGTCGATGTTGAGCGTGAGGACCTTTCGGCAGGCGTCGAGATCGCCGGTGACGAACTCGTGGCCGTAGGTGTTGGCACCGGCGTTGAAGATCAGCAGTCCCACTTCGAGATCCGCGGTGGTCTCCCGGATCCGTTCGACGGCGTCCGCCGCCAGGAGGTCGACGGCGAGGGTGCGCACCTCGACTCCGTGAGCTCGTGCCTTGGCCGCGGTCTCCTCGAGGGGGCCGGGCTTGCGGGCGAGCAGCACGAGGTTCAGTCCGGCCTCCGCCAGTTCCTCGGCGAACCCGGCGCCGACGCCTTCCGAGCCGCCTGCGATGACGGCCCACGGGCCGTACTTGTCTTTGTCGCTCATCATTCTCTCGTTTCTTCCGGATCGGTGGTCAGTCGGAGACAGGGATGCGTCCGTCCACGGCGGCCGCGACGATCGAGTCGCGCAGTGCGGGGCAACGCCCCACCCGGGCCCCGCGCAGCGTCAGCGTCGGGTCGTCCCGGTACTCGTCGCAGACGGTGTCGGGGCGGGCGGTGCTCCACTGGACGCTGGTGTGCTGCCAGCTGTTCTTCTCGACGAGGACCTGAACTCCGCAACGCGCACAATCGATGTGCTGCATCAGACCGACATCTCCGCACCATCGCGCCGGGCGAGGTTGTCGGCGACTTCCTGCTTCCACGCCTCGACCGGCCTGGTGGTGTCGAGTTCGAACTCGAAGCGGTCGACCATCTCCGGGGTGACCTCGGCGGCGTCGACGTAGAACTGCTCGTACCAGCGGCGCAGCTGGTACACGGGGCCGTCCTCGTTGGTGAGCAGCGGGTTGTCGATGCGGGTCTTGTTCTTCCAGATCTCGATGTCCTGCTCGAAGCCGACGCCGATGTAACCGATCATCGCGTCGACCAGTTGGCCGGCGACCTCGGCCGGGATCTGCTCGGTCTTCTTGACCGAGATGCCGTACATGAGCACGAACTGGTTCGGGGAGATCGGGTAGTGGCAGTTGATCAGGACGGACTCGACGTCGTACTGGTCGTAGTGGTAGACGAGGTCGTCGATCATGAACGACGGCCCGTGGTACGCCGCGACCGAGCCGTGGCCGACCAGCTTCGGGACGTCGGGGTCGGTCCACTCGGTGATGTCCTCGCGACCCACGCCGGCCTGTTCCTGGACGGCGACGTGTCCCTCGAAGATGTTCTTGAAGTAGGTGGGGAACGAGTAGTGCACGTAGAAGAAGTGCGCCATGTCGACGACGTTGTCGATGATCTCGCGGCAGTTGGTGTCGATGACGATCGACTTCCACTCCCAGTCGGTCCACTCGGCGTCGTCGGTCCGCATCGCGGGGATCGCGACCTCCGGCGGCGGCGGGTTGCCCTCCGGGTCGTGCCAGACGAACAGCAGCTCGTCGCGCTCCGTGGTCGTCCAGGCGCGCGTCTTGGCGATCGGGGGCACGCGACGGGCGTAGGGGATGCCGGTGCACTTGCCGTTGCCGCCCCAGCGCCAGTCGTGGAACGGGCAGGCGACGGAGTCGCCCTTGACCTCGCCCTGGCTCAGGTCGCCGCCCATGTGCCGGCAGTAGGCGTCGAGGATCTTGATCTCGCCCTCGGAGGTGGCGAACACGACGAGCTTGGTGCCGAACGCCTCGATCGAGTGTGGCTTGCCGTCCCGGAACTGCTCGACCAGGCCGAGGCAGTGCCACCCACGCGCGAAACGATCGGGCGGGGTGCCCTGCTCGATGACACGGACCTCGCCGGCTCCGTCGATATCCACAGTGGTCACTGTGTCTCCTTTGATCGTGGACCCGGCGCGTGTCGGGCGCGGGCCGATTCGTCTGATTCGAAAGCACGCGGCACCGCGAGAGCCGGCGTCGACGTGATCGCGGTCACGCCGCCTGGAGAGGCTGTCAACGCCGCGGGCACGGCAACAACTTGCATGTCCGTTGAGCGGAATCGGTGCAGGTCACCGACCCTTCTGCCCGCCTTCGGCGACGCCCGGTCGGTCGGCGTCGGATCCCGCTCACCGGGACGTGCCCCTGGTATCGGTCGGCGATCGCGGGTGTGCTGACCTCGCCGGCCCGGCAGCGCCGACTCCGCCGCGCGGGCGACACTGGAGGAGGGAAGGCATTGCACGACGGAGAACGCTCGGAACGCGGTCTGCCCACGTCCACGCTCGATCGCCTGTCCCTGGTGCTGGACAGCTTCCGCAGCGCTCCGCGCCTCAGCCTCACCGACGTGTCCCGCCGCACCGGAATACCGCGGACGAGCACGTACCGAATGCTCGAGCATCTGGTCCGAATGGGCTGGCTCCGGCGCTTGGGTGTCGAGTACGGACTCGGTGACACACTCGCGGAAATCGGTGCGCTGTCGCTGTACCAGAACCGGTTCGATCGGGTGGTGCCGCCGCTGCTACAGGAGTTGCATTGCGTCACCGGCCATGTCGTGCACCTCGGTGTCCTCGACGGCAAGCACGTGCTCTACCTCGACAAGGTCGGCGGCGGGGCCGGGTCTGACCTGCGCACGCGAGTCGGCGACCGGATACCCGCGCGGTCGTCGACGATCGGCAAGGCGCTGCTCGCCGCCGCCCCCGAGTCCGGCGCGGTTCTCGGCGGCCGCCGCCCGGAGCCCGGTGGCGCACGCCGGTCGGGTGTTGCGTTCGGAACCTGCGCGTCGGGGTTCGGCTGCATCGGTGTGCGGGTCGGCTCCCTGGACGGCGCAGCGGTCGGCCTGTCGGTCAGCGGTCCGGTGAACCGGGTCAAGTTCGACCACCGACATGCCGCGCCGGTGCGGATGGCGGCCGCCGCCATCGCGCAGTACCTCGACCTGGCCGCAGCGACCCGACGCCCCGCCTGACCTGGCGTCAGTCCGCTCATCGGAACGGAAAATTGCCCGGGCACCGGGCCGCTGACAGCGTTGGGCCATGACATCCGAGCTCACATTGACGATCCCCGAGCAGCTCATGGCGATCGAGGAGATCAAGCGCACCTTCGCGGCCCGGCTGCGATGCATGGACAACAAGCAGTGGGAGATCTACCCGACGCTGCACACCGACGACGTGGTCTCCGAGACGTGGGGCGGCCTGCCGGACGAGAAGCAACCGCAGGCCGAGGGCGGCTCGAACCGCGTCGTGGGCAAGGAGAACCTGACTCGCGCGATCAGCACCATGCTCGGCGGGGAGACCGTGGTGACGACCGTGCACCACGGTCACACCCCGGAGATCGAGCTCACCTCCGACACCACCGCCCGCGGGATCTGGGCGATGGAGGACAAGCTCTGGTGGACCAACGGCACCCACGAGGAGCATCTCCACGGCTACGGGCACTACCACGAGGAGTACCGAAAGGTGAACGGCCACTGGCTGATCAGCTACCGCAAGCTCACTCGGCTGCGTGAAGACGCGAGCGCGGAATTCTTCGACTACCTGCAGGCGCTGTGAACCCGCTCTTCGCCCCGCTCCAGATCCGCTCGCTGACGCTGCCCAACCGGATCGTCATGTCCCCCATGACCCGGGAGCATTCTCCCGATGGTGTGCCCGGCCCGGACGTGGCCGCCTACTACCGGCGCCGCGCCGAGGGCGGCACCGGCCTGGTGATCACCGAGGGAGTGGCGATCGACCACCCCACTGCCGTCGACAGCCCGAAAGTGACACGACTGCACGGCGAAGCCCCGCTGGCGGGGTGGCGGCACGTGGTCGAGGCGGTACACGGGGCGGGCGGCCGGATCGTCCCGCAGCTGTGGCACGTCGGCCCGCTGTGGGGCGCGATGAGCACGGTGGATCCGGCACTGGCCCCGATGCGCCCGTCCGGGCTCTGGGGACAGGTGGGGCGCACCGTCTACCCGGACAGCTACGTCGAGCGGGCGAGCGCCCCCACCCGGGCGATGACCGAAGGCGACATCGAAGACGTCGTCGCCGCGTACGTGCGATCGGCGCGCAACGCCGTCGACACCGGCTTCGACGGCATTGCGATCCACGCCGGGCACGGCTACCTGCTGGATGCGTTCCTGTGGGAGTCGACCAACCGGCGCACCGATCACTGGGGCGGCGACCTGCAGCGACGGACCCACTTCCCGGTCGAGGTGGTCCGGGCGATCCGGCGCGAGATCGGCCCGGATCTGCCGATCTTCTACCGGTTCTCGCAACACAAGCAGCAGGACTACGGTGCCCGCATCGCAAACACCCCCGACGAGCTGTCGGTGATCCTCGGCGCCCTGGTCGAGGCGGGAGTCGACGTGCTGGACGCCAGCATCCGGCGTTTCGACCTCCCCGCGTTCGAGGGCAGCGACCTGACCCTTGCGGGCTGGGCCAAGAAGCTGACCGGGGCCACGAGCATGGCGGTCGGCAGCGTTGGCCTGAGCAAGTCACTGCGCGACGACGGCACCCCCGAACCCGCCGAGCTCGACGGGCTGCTCCGCAGACTCGAGGCCCAGGAGTTCGACCTCGTCGCGATCGGACGGCTGCACCTCGCGGATCCCTCGCTGGCACGAACGCTGCGCGGCGGCGGGCCCATGCCGACGTTCGATCGTGAGCGGCACGAGGGCCGGCTGCACTGAGCTCACCGGAGTTCCTCGAACACAGACGAACGGCCCCGACCACACCCTGTGGTCGGGGCCGTTCGTCTGTGTTTGTCGGCTCAGAACGCGCGGCAGGCCCGGATCTCGGACGCCAGGATCGCCTTGGCGCCGATGTCGGCCAGCTGGTCCATCACGTCGTTGCTGACCTTGCGCGGCACCAGCGCCCGGATCGCCACCCACGCCTCGTCCGCGAGCGGCGAGATGGTCGGCGACTCGAGACCGGGGGTGACGCGCAGCGCCTCGTCGAGGAGCGAGCGCGGGCAGTCGTAGTCGAGCATCAGGTACTGCTGCGCGAACACCACGCCCTGCACCCGGGCGATCAGCTGGTTGCGGGCCTTGTCCGAGCGGTCGGACCCCTCCCGCTCGATCAGCACGCCCTCGGAGTCGCACAGCGACTCGCCGAACGCCACCAGGTTGTGCTGGCGCAGCGTCCGTCCGGAGCCGACCACGTCGGCGATCGCGTCCGCGACACCGAGCTGGATCGAGATCTCCACGGCGCCGTCGAGGCGGATCACGGTGGCCTCGATGCCGCGCGCGGCCAGGTCCGCGCGGACCAGGTTCGGGTACGAGGTGGCGATGCGCAGGCCGGCGAGGTCCGCGGGTGCCCACTCCTTGCCCGCCGGTGCGGCGTACCGGAAGCTGGACCGGCCGAAGCCGAGCGACAGCCGCTCGGCGACCGGGGCCGCCGAGTCCAGCGCGAGGTCGCGGCCGGTGATGCCCAGGTCCAGCTCGCCGGAGCCGACGTAGATGGCAATGTCCTTGGGGCGCAGGAAGAAGAACTCGACCTGGTTCGACGGGTCGAGGACGGTGAGGTCGCGCGAGTCGGTGCGGCGGCGGTAGCCCGCCTCGCTGAGGATCTCGGCGGCGGACTCGGAGAGCGAGCCCTTGTTGGGGACTGCGACGCGCAGCATGTGGCTTCCTTTCGGGAAGGTCGAATGGGGTCTACCGGGAATGCGAGCGGGGCTCACAGATGTCGGTAGACGTCCTCGAGCTTCAGCCCGCGCCCCACCATCAAGACCTGCACCCAGTAGAGCAGCTGCGAGATCTCCTCGGACAGTTCCTCGTCGCTCTGGTACTCGGCGGCGATCCACACCTCRCCGGCCTCCTCGATCACCTTCTTGCCCTGGGCATGGACGCCCGCGTCCAGCGCGGCCACGGTGCCGGAGCCCTCGGGGCGGGTGGCGGCACGGTCGGACAGCTCGGCGAACAGCGATTCGAAGGTCTTCACGGGTCGTGATTGTTTCACAGTGGGTACGGGCCGCCACCCGCGCACTCAGCCTGCCGGACGGCCGAGGATCGGCGCGCTGCCGATCAGGGTCCGGGTGTACGGGTCGCGCGGCCGCTCGTAGACGTCCTCGGTGGGCCCGCACTCCACGATCCGGCCCCGGTTCATCACCGCCACCACCTCGCAGACGTGCCGCACCACCGCCAGGTCGTGCGAGACGAGCAGCAGGGTCAGCTGGTACTCGCGGACCAGCCGCGCCAGCAGGTCGAGCACCTGCGCCCGCACCGACACGTCCAGGGCACTGACCGGCTCGTCCGCGATCAGGAACTTGGGGCTGGTGATCAATGCGCGGGCAATCGAGATCCGCTGACGCTGGCCGCCGGAGAACTGGTGTGGATGCCGGTGTGCCATGTCGGGTTCGAGGCCCACCGCGATGAGCATCTCGGCCACCTTCTCCGCGGCGTCGGTCCGGTCGGTGAGCGGCTCGGCCACGATCTCGCCCACCCGCATCCGCGGGTCCAGCGAGCCCATGGGGTCCTGGAACACGATGGACACGTCGCGGCGGAACCCGCGCAGGTCCCGTTCCGGTGCGCCGGCAACCTCCTGCCCGCCGAACCGGATCGAACCCGTGGTGGGGGTGTCCAGGGAGCACAGCAACCGGATCAACGTCGACTTCCCGGAACCGGACTCTCCCACCACCCCGAAGCGCTGGCCGGGGCCGATGTCGAAGGACGCGTCGGCCAGCGCGTGAACCGGTTCCGGCGGACGCAGCAGACTGGACCGCGAACCGCGGTAGGTGCGGCCGAGCCCGCGCACCGACACCAGCGGCCGCGGCTGCTCGTTGAACACCGGCGCCGGCCCGGACTCCGGCGGCGAGGCGACGGCGTGCTCACCCGCCGCCGAGCTTCCGGGACCGAGCGTCGAGGCGTCGAGGAGCGAGCGCGTGTACGGGTGCTGCGGGTCGGCGAACACCTCGGCCACCGGGCCGGACTCGACGATCCGGCCGTCGCGCATCACCAGCACCCGCTCGCACAGCTGGGAGACGACGGCCAGGTCGTGGGTGATCAACAGCAGCGAGGTGTCGTGGTCGCGGACCGTGGTGTCGATCAGGTCCAGGATCTGCGCCTGCACCGTCACGTCCAGCGCGGTCGACGGCTCGTCGCAGATCAGCACCCGGGGGCGGTTCGCCATGGCGATCGCGATCAGCACCCGCTGCCGTTGCCCGCCGGACAGCTCGTGCGGGTAGGAACGGGCTGTCCGCGCCGGGTCCGGCAGGTTCACCGACGCCAGCAGGTCGAGGGTCGCGGCGCGCCGGCCGGCGCGGTCGGTGCCACGCTGGTGCAGCTCGATCATCTCGGCCACCTGCCGGCCCACCCGCATCAGCGGGTTCAGCGCGGTCATCGGTTCCTGGAACACCATGGCGATGTCGTCGCCGCGCAGCGACGTCCACACCCGTTCCGCAACGCCCACCAGGTTCCCGGGCCCGCCGTCGACGACGATCGACCCGCTCGCGTGCAGTTCGTCCGGCAGCAGCCCCAGCACGCTCAGCGCGGTCAGCGACTTCCCGGACCCGGACTCGCCGATCAGCCCCAGCCGCTCACCCGCCGACAGGGCGAACCCGACGCCGTCGAGCAGTGTCCGGTCACCCGTCCGCACCGTCAGGTCGGCGACGGTGAGCAGGGTCCCGGCCGTCACTGCCGCACCGACTTCGGGTCGAGCCGGTCCCGCAGCCCGTCGCCGAGCAGGTTGAACCCGAGCACAGTCAGGGCGATCGCCAGTCCCGGCCACAGCATCACCGCCGGCTGCAGGTACAGGTACGGCTGCGACTCCTGCAGCATCCGCCCCCACGACGGCGTCGGCGGCGGGGTGCCGAACCCCAGGTACGACAGCGCCGCCTCGGCGAGCACCGCGATCGCGAAGGTCACCGACGCCTGCACGATGAGCGCGCTCGAGATGTTCGGCAGCACGTGCCGCCGCGCGATCGTCGCCGGCCGCCGGCCCGCCGCCCGGGCGGCCAGGATGTAGTCGTGGGCGGTCACCTGCCGGGTGCCGGCCCGGGCCACCCGCGCGAACGACGGCGCCGAGCCGAGGCCGAGCGCGACCATCGCCGTCACCGTCGAGCCACCCCACACCGCCGCGAAGACGATCGCCAGCAGCAGCGCCGGAAACGCCAGCAGCACGTCGTTCCCGCGCATCAGGACCTCGTCGGTGCGACCGGGCCGCAGGCCGGCGGCCACCCCGACCGGGATGCCCAGGGTCGCCGCGATCGCCGTCGCGACGAACCCGACCAGCAGTGTCGTCCGCGCCCCCACCAGCAGCGCACTGAAGATGTCGCGGCCGAAGTCGTCGGTGCCGAGCCAGTGCGCCGCGCTCGGGTGCAGCATCCGGGAGGCGGGGTCGACGACGGTCGGGTCGTAGGGCGTCCACACGAAGGAGACCAGCGCCGCAAGGAGCACCCCGGTGATCAGCACCGCTCCCGCCACCAGGCTGCCGGACGCCCTCTTCACGCCCTACTCCTCATGCGGGGATCGATCGCCGTGTAGACGATGTCCACCAACAGATTCAGCAGCAGCACCATCAGGACCAGCACCATCACGATGGACTGCACCTCCGCCATGTCCCGCTGGCTCACCTTGTCCAGCAGCAGACTGCCCAGTCCCGGCACCACGAACACCCGCTCGACCACCACCGCGCCGATCAGCAGCGTGGTCAGCTGCAGGCCCGCGACCGTGACGACCGGGATCGCCGCGTTGCGCAGGCCGTGCCGCAGCAGCGCGTGGGTCCGGGTCAGGCCCTTGGCCCGCGCCGTGCGGAGGTAGTCCTTGCCCATCTCGTCGAGCACCGCCGACCGCACGTACCGGGTCAGCACCGACCCCTGCACCAGCCCGAGCGCCAGCGCGGGCAGGGCCAGGTAGGACAGGAACCCGCCGATCCCCTCGATCGGGGCCTGCCAGCCGCTGGACGGCAGCCAGCCCAGCTCGACGGCGAAGACGGTGGAGAGCAGCACGCCGGCGAGGAACGCGGGGATCGCGATGCCGACCTGACTGATCCCGCCGATCAGCACGCCGTCGGGCCGGCGGCTGCGGACCGCGGCGGCCACCCCCAGCGGCAGCGCGATCACCAGCGCGACCACCATGCCCGCCGCGACCACCCAGAGCGTCACCTGCAGCCGGTCGAAGATCTCCGGGCCCACCGGTTGCCGGGTGAGGTACGAGGTGCCCAGGTCGCCGTGCAGCATCCCCCCGACCCAGTCCAGGTACTGCCGGTACAGCGGCCGGTCCAGGCCCATCGCCACGCGTTCGCGGGCCACGTCTGCCTCGGCGGCCTGCACGCCCAGCGCGATCCGGGCCGGGTCGCCGGGCAGCACCGAGAGCAACGCGAACACCAGGACGGACGCGACAGCGGCGGTCATCGCGAAGATCCCGAGCCGCCGGAGCAGTGCGAGCGCCATCCCGCTACCCGCGCCGCACCGGTGCGAGGTCGAGCGCGAGGCTCGTGGCGTTGCGGGGCAGTCCGGTCAGGTCCGAGTCCGCCACCACCAGCAGGGGGAACAGGAACAGCCAGTCCGCGGCGGCGTCGTCCGTGACGGTCCTGGCCACCTCCCGCATCCGCTCGACGTACCCGGCCTCGTCGGCGGCGTCGGCCTCGGCAACCAGGCGGGTCACCTCCGGATTGTCGTAGCCCCAGTAGAACTTCGGATTCGCGAAGGTGACGATGTCGTGCGGCTCGGAGTGCTGGATCACCGACATCTGGTAGTCGTGGCGGGCGAACACCTTGTCCAGCCAGACCGCGGGGAACTCGACGGGCTCGGTGCGCACGTCGAAGCCGACCTGCTGCAGCTGCGAGGCCACCACCTGCGCGGCGGCGCTCGCGTACGGGAGGTTGGGAACGCTGAAGCGCACCACGGGGTTCGGGGTGCCCGCCTCGGCGAGCAGCGCCCGCGCCCGGTCCGGGTCGAACGGGTAGACGCCGGTGAGGTCCTCGTGCCACGGGTCCGTCGGCGGGACCATAGACCCGATCAGCTCGCCGTATCCCGCATAGGCGGTGTCCCGCACCGACTTCCGGTCCACCGCGTACATGACCGCGCGGCGCACCCGCACGTCGTCGAACGGCGCGACCGCGCCGTTCATCGACAGGGTGACCTCACCGTTGGTGGTGCCCTGGGTGACCCGGAACCGGTCGTCACCGGCGAACTGGGCGAGCAGCTGCGGCGCACCCAGGCTGTAGACGACATCGACTCCCCCGCTGCGCATCGCGTTGGCCTGGGCGGTGGCGTCCGCGAAGTAGCGCAGCCGAACGGTTTTCATCCCCGGCGCCGGCCCCCAGTACCGGAGGTTCGCCGCGAGGACCAGCTCCGAGCCGGGGTTCCACCGCACCACCGTGAACGGCCCGGTCCCGACCGCGGTGGTGGCCAGGTGGCTGACGCCGTCGGGGGTGAACATGGCGCCGACCGGGCCGGTCATCGCGAAGAGCCACTCGTTGCTCGGCCGCCGCAGCACCACCCTCGCCACGTGCGGGTCCGGGGTCTCGACCCGGTCCACCACCGCCATCGTGGCGGGCGAGTTGGCGGTCCACTCGGTCTTGACCCGGTCGATGCTGAACTTGACGTCGCCGGAGTCGAAGGCGTCCCCGTTGCTGAACACCACGTCCTCGCGGAGGGTGAAGTCGTAGACGGTGCGGTCGTCGCTGACGGTCCACGAGGCGGCCAGCTGCGGGGTGATCACGCCGTTGTCGTCGAGCCGGACCAGACCCTCGTACACGTTGCCCAGCAACGCCTGCGGGATCGCGGCGCCCGCGGTGCGGGTGAAGTCGAGGTTGTCCGGCTTCGCGGTGAGCGCGACGGTGAGCGTGTCCGGGCCGCCGGCCCCGGAGAGCCCGGCGCCCGCCGAGCACCCCGTCGCCAGCACCACCACGGCGACGGCCGGGGCGACGGCAGCCGCCAGCCGTCCGCCCCGCCGCACTGTCATGCGTGCGATCTTGCCACCCCAGGTCAGGCGTGCGCGGCGCGCCACACCGAGGCGAGCATCGACTCGCCCATGCCCTCCAGCGTGGTCCGGTGCACCCGGCGCGGACCCGTCGGCACGTCCACCTCGCACGGCACCACCAGTACCGCGCAGCCCGCGGCCACGGCGGCCGCCGCACCGGTCGGCGAGTCCTCGATCGCCAGGCACTGTGCCGGCTCGAGGCCCAGCAGGGCCGCGGCCCGCAGGTACGGGTCCGGCTGCGGCTTGCCGCGGGGCACCTCGTCGCCGCACACCGTGACGTCGAAGTGCTCGCGCCCCAACGTGTCCAGCGCCTGCTCGGCGAGCTCACGCTCGGTGTTCGTCACCAGCGCGGTGCGCAGCCCGCTCGCGCGGACCGCACGCAACGCGTCGCGGGCCCCGGGCCGCCACGGGATGCCCAGTGCGAACAGCTCGGTGACGCGGGCGTTGATCCAGTCCCCCGCGCCGGCCACCGCGGTGGGCGTCGGCTCCAGGTCCAGCGCCGCGAAGATCCGCGCCAGCGCGTCGGGCGCGGAGGCACCGAGGACCGCGTGCCGCATCTGCTCGGTCATCACCCCGCCGAGCTCGGTCGCGAGCTCGCCCATCGCCACGTCCCAGAGCTTCTCGGAGTCGAGCAGCGTGCCGTCCATGTCCCACAGCACACCCTCGAGCGTGCCCCCGACGACCGCCGGGTCCGCCAGTACCAGGTCAGGCATTGAAGTACTTGGCCTCCGGGTGGTGCAGCACGAACGCGTCCGTGGACTGCTCGGGATGCAGCTGCAGCTCCTCCGACAGCTTCACCCCGATGCGCTCCGGCTCGAGCAGCGCGACCAGCTTGACCCGGTCCTCGAGGTCCGGGCAGGCGCCGTACCCGAACGAGTAGCGGGCGCCGCGGTAGGCGAGCTTGAAGAACTCCTCGACGTCGGCGGGGTCCTGCTCGGCGAGGTTGTGGCCGTCGGGCAGGGTCAGCTCCTCGCGGACCCGGCGGTGCCAGTACTCGGCCAGCGCCTCGGTCAGCTGCACGCTGATCCCGTGCACCTCGAGGTAGTCGCGGTACGAGTTGGCGGCGAACAGCTCGTTGGCGAAGTCCGCGATCGGCTGGCCCATCGTCACCAGGTTCATCGGCAGCACGTCCACCTGCCCGGTCTCACGGGCCGCGGCGCGCGAGCGCACGAAGTCCGCGATGCACAGGAACCGGTCCCGCTGCTGACGCGGGTAGGTGAACCGGAAGCGTTCCGGCGCATCGGGTTCCGGCTCGGTGAGCACCACGATGTCGTCGCCCTCCGAGACGGCCGGGAAGTACCCGTACACCACCGCGGCGTGCGCCAGGATGCCGTCGGCGGCGAGCCGGTCCAGCCAGTACCGCAGCCGCGGGCGGCCCTCGGTCTCCACCAGGTCCTCGTAGGTCGGTCCGTCGCCGGCCCGCTGGCCGCGCAGGCCCCACTGGCCCAGGAACAGGGCGCGCTCGTCGAGCAGCCCCGAGTACTCGGCGACGGCGATGCCCTTGACGACGCGGGTTCCCCAGAACGGCGGCGTCGGCAGCGTCACATCGGTTGCCACGTCGGACCGTTCGGGCACCACGACCGGCACCTCGGCGGCCTTGCGCGCCTCGGCGATCCGCTTGGACCGCTCGTGCCGCGCCTTGCGCTCGGCTGCCTTCTCCTTGGCCGCCAACGCCTCCGGGCTGTCCGGGTCCGGGCCGCCGCCGCGCTTGGTGGACATGATGTCGTCCATCAACCGCAGCCCCTCGAAGGCGTCGCGGGCGTAGGACACCTCACCGTGGTAGACGTCGGCGAGGTCGTTCTCGACGTAGGAGCGGGTCAGGGCCGCGCCGCCGAGGAGCACCGGGAACTGCTCCGCGACCCCGCGGGAGTTCAGCTCCTGCAGGTTCTCCTTCATCACCACGGTCGACTTCACCAGCAGACCGGACATGCCGATGACGTCAGCGCGCTTGTCGACGGCGGCCTCGAGGATGGTCGCGATCGGCTGCTTGATGCCGAGGTTGACCACCTCGTAGCCGTTGTTGGACAGGATGATGTCGACGAGGTTCTTGCCGATGTCGTGGACGTCGCCCTTGACGGTCGCCAGCACGATCCGGCCCTTGCCGTCCTCGTCGGACGCCTCCATGTGGGGCTCCAGGTACGCCACCGCGGCCTTCATGACCTCGGCGGACTGCAGCACGAACGGCAGCTGCATCTGGCCGGAGCCGAACAGTTCGCCGACCGTCTTCATGCCCGAGAGCAGCGTCTCGTTGATGATCGCCAGCGGCGGTACCTCGGTCATGGCGGCGTCGAGGTCCGGCTCGAGCCCGTTGCGCTCGCCGTCGACGATGCGCCGTTCGAGCCGTTCGAACAGCGGCAGCGCGGCCAGTTCCTCGGCCCGGGTCTCGCGCGCCGACGCCGCGGAGACGCCCTCGAAGAGCTCCATCAGCCGCTGCAGCGGGTCGTAGCCGTCGCGGCGACGGTCGTAGACCAGGTCGAGGGCCACCTCGCGGTGCTCGTCGGGAATCCGGGCCATCGGCAGGATCTTCGACGCGTGCACGATCGCGGTGTCCAGGCCGGCCTCGGTGCACTCGTGCAGGAACACCGAGTTGAGCACCTGGCGCGCGGCCGGGTTGAGCCCGAACGAGATGTTCGAGATGCCCAGCGTGAAGTGCACCTCCGGGTACATCTCGTGCAGCTGCCGGATGGCCTCGATGGTCTCGATGCCGTCGCGGCGCACCTCCTCCTGACCGGTGGAGATCGGGAAGGTCAGCGCGTCGATGATGATGTCGGACTCGGCGAGGCCCCAGTTGGCGGTGATGTCCTCGACCAGCCGCCGCGCGATCCGGACCTTGTGCTCGGCGGTGCGGGCCTGGCCCTCCTCGTCGATGGTCAGGGCGACCACGGCGGCGCCGTGCTCCTTGACCAGCCGCATGATCTTCTGGAACCGGGAGTCCGGGCCGGCGCCGTCCTCGTAGTTCACCGAGTTCACGGCGCTGCGGCCGCCGAGGTGCTCGAGACCCGCCGCGAGCACCTCCGGCTCGGTGGAGTCGAGCATGATCGGCAGCGTGGACGCGGTCGCGAGCCGGCTGGCCAGCGCGGCCATGTCCAGTACGCCGTCCCGTCCCACGTAGTCGACGTTCAGGTCCAGCATGTGAGCGCCGTCGCGGGTCTGGTCCTTCGCGATGTCGATGCACTTCTGGTAGTCGCCGCTGATCATCGCGTCGCGGAAACCCTTGGAGCCGTTGGAGTTCGTGCGCTCGCCGATCACCAGGATGCTGGCGTCCTGCTCGAACGGGACGGACGCGTAGAGCGACGAGGTGCCGGGTTCCGGCGCGGGGGTGCGCTGCGCCTTCTCGACCAGGCGGACCGCCTCGGCGACCGCGGTGATGTGCTCGGGGGTGGTGCCGCAGCAGCCGCCGACCATCGACAGCCCGTACTGGGAGACGAAGCCGCTCAGCGCGACCGCGAGTTCCTCGGCGGTCAGCGGGTACTCGGCGCCGTTGCGGCCGAGCACCGGCAGGCCGGCGTTCGGCATCACCGAGACCGGCAGCGTCGAGTGCTTCGACAGGTGCCGCAGGTGCTCGCTCATCTCGTCCGGCCCGGTGGCGCAGTTGAGACCGATCATGTCGATGCCGAGCGGCTCGAGCGCGGTCAGGGCCGCGCCGATCTCGCTGCCCAGCAGCATGGTGCCGGTGGTCTCCACGGTGACGTGGGTGATGATCGGGATCCGGCGACCGGCCTGGTCCATCGCGTGCTGGCTGCCGATGATCGCGGCCTTGACCTGGAGCAGGTCCTGGCAGGTCTCGACCAGGATCGCGTCCGCGCCCGCGTCGATCATGCCGAGCGCGCACTCGGTGTAGGCGTCGCGCAGCACCGCGAAGGGCGCGTGGCCGAGGGTCGGCAGCTTGGTGCCCGGCCCCACGGACCCGAACACGAAGCGCGGCATGCCGTCGCGGCCCGGGCCCATCTCGTCCGCGACCTCGCGGGCGATGCGGGTGCCCCGCTCGGACAGGTCACGGATCCGGTGGGAGATGTCGTAGTCGGCGAGGTTCGGGAGGTTGCAGCCGAAGGTGTTCGTCTCCACGGCGTCGGCGCCGGCCTCGAAGTAGGCGGCGTGGATGTCGCGCAGCACGTCAGGCCGGGTTTCGTTGAGGATCTCGTTGCAGCCCTCGAGCCCGAGGAAGTCGTCGAGGGTGAGGTCCGCTGCCTGCAACATCGTTCCCATCGCACCGTCGCCGATGACAACGCGCCGCGTGAGCGCATCCAACAGGCCGGAATTGAATGGGGTAGACATGCCGTCCACAGTAGTGGGCGGACTAAATCACCCTGGTCGTAGGCTGGGTGGGTGAGTCCAAGCGAACCCCCTGTCACGCCCGACGGCCGTCATTCCTCCCCCGACGGCGACGCGGTGGTGCTGCGAAATCCGATCCTGGTCGCTGCGTTCGAGGGCTGGAACGACGCGGGCGACGCGGCCAGCGGCGCCGTCGAGCACCTGGAGCTGATCTGGGACGCGCGCCCCCTCGCGGAGCTCGACTCGGAGGACTACTACGACTACCAGGTCAATCGGCCCACGGTGCGGCAGGTCGACGGGGTGACCCGGGAGATCGAGTGGCCGGCCACCCGGATCTCGGTGTGCTCGCCGCCCGGCAGCGACCGCGACGTCCTGCTGCTGCGCGGCATCGAGCCGAACATGCGCTGGCGCAGCTTCTGCGACGACCTGCTCGAGATCATCGAGGACCTGGGCGTGAGCACGGTGGTGATCCTCGGCGCACTGCTGGCGGACACCCCGCACACGCGCCCGGTCCCGGTGACCGGCACCGCGTACAACTCCGAGTCGGCGGCCCGGTTCAACCTGGAACAGACGCGGTACGAGGGGCCCACCGGGATCACCGGCGTGCTCCAGGACGAGTGCGTCAGGGCCGGGGTCCCGGCGATCTCGTTCTGGGCCGCGGTACCGCACTACGTCTCGCAACCGCCGAACCCGAAGGCCACGATGGCGCTGCTGCAGCGCGTCGAGGACGTGCTCGACGTCGAGGTACCGCTCGCGGAGTTGCCCGCCCAGTCCGAGGACTGGGAGCAGTCGATCACCGAGATGACCAAGGACGACGAGGAGATCAGCGAGTACGTCCGCTCGCTCGAGGAACGCGGCGACGCGGAGGTGGACATCTCCGAGGTGATCTCGAAGATCGACGGTGACGCCATCGCCGCCGAGTTCGAGCGGTACCTGCGGCGGCGTGGGCCTGGGAGTTTCGGCGGTCTGTGAGATCTCGACTTCAACGCGGCGCGCTCTACGCCGGCGGCTTTCTCGGTCCGTTCGGTGGTGGCGTCGTCATCAGCATGCTGCCCGAGATGGGCGCAGACCTCGGTGTCAGCGCCGCCACCGCGGCGTCCACGGTGACCGCGTACCTGCTGCCGTTCGCGGCCCTGATGCTGGTCTCGGGCACCTACGGGGCCCGGTGGGGCCGGTTGCGCACCGTCCGGGTCGCCTACGGCGGCTATGTACTCGCCTCGCTGCTGTGCGCGCTGGCCCCGACCTTCGAGGTGTTCCTCGCCGGGCGGGTGCTGCAGGGCGCCGGCAACGCCTTCACCACGCCGCTGCTGCTCGCAGCGCTGGCCGCGGTCACCCCGCGCGCCAAACTGGGCCGGGCCCTGGGCACCTTCGGTGCGTTGCAGGCCGCGGGCATGACCACCGCGCCGATCGTCGGCGGGCTGGCCGCGGAGTTCGAGTGGCGACTGGCCTTCGTCGTCATCGCGGCGGTCGCGCTCGCGCTGGGTGCGGCGGGCCTGCCCGCCAGCAGCGAGCACGCGACCACCGGCCCGCCGCCCCGGCTCCGGGACGCACTCGAGCCGACCGTGCTGCGGATCGGCGTGGTGTCGATGCTCGGCTGGGGCGCCCTCGGTGGCGTCAACTTCCTGATCGCGTTCCGGGCCGAGGACGCATTCGGCCTCGAACCCGCGTCACGCGGGCTGCTGCTCACCGGATTCGGCATCGTCGGCATGCTGGCCGCGCGGCCGGTGGGCGACCTGATCGACCGGTACGGCGCGCGCACCGCGGTGCTGGTCGGCTCGATCGGCGGTGCCGCGACGGTCATCGCCACGGGACTGGTGGGCTCGATCGCCGTCGTCGCGGTGGCCTGGGCGCTGGCGGGCGCGGCCTCGCAGCTCGTCCTCGTCGGGGTGAACGCCTCGATCCTCGCCGGCACCGGCGCCAACCGGGGTGGCGCGGTGTCGGTGGTGCAGGCCTTCAGGTTCGGCGGCGGTGCGCTGGCCCCGCTGCTGCTGACGCCGCTCTACTCGGTCAGCCCGGCCGCGGCGTTCCTGGTGCCGACGACGGCGCTCGCGGTGCTGGCGCCGCTGCTGATGCCGCGAAACGGACACACCGCCGCACCGGAACGGAATTGACCGGCGGGTCCGGTGTGCAAAGGCGCGCGCACTCGGCCGTCATCCACTAACGTCTGACCAAGATCGGGGATCCATCATTGAACTGGTGACCAGGTGCTGGGCACCTCGGAACGCGACCGAACGGATGATGATTTCATGACGGATAATCGCAAGCCACGTCGGAATCGCAAGGTAGTTGCCACCCGCGCGCTCGCCGTTGCCGGCGCGGCACTGCTCGGGATCACGCTCGGCGGCGGGACCTCGTCCGCAGGAGTCGACAACGCGAACAGCATCTTCGACGACCACGGCAACCGGCTCGAAGTCAGCCAGGGCGACACCTCGATCCAGCCCGTCGCGCCGCTCGACAGTTCACCGTTGAGCCGGGAGTTCTTCCACAACGGCTACGCGCAGGCCCGCATCGAGGGTCCCGGCGCCGCGGACGCCAGGGGCAGCAAGCTGACCTTCGGCTACCAGGTCGGCTACCCGGTCGCCCTGACCGGCGCCTCCATCCAGCTGAACACTCCGGGCCTCGGGTTCGAACTGGAGCAAACCAACGGCATCGTCCTCGGCGACCTCACCGACGACTTCGCGCTCGGACTGGGGTTCGAGAACCGCGGTGAGCTTCTCGGCGACATCATCCCGCAGCAGAACTTCATCTTCGACCTCCAGCCGGGCGGCATCACCGACGTCCCGGTGGTCAAGGACAAGGAGTTCGACGGACCTGCGGCCAAGATCCGCATCGGCGGGGTGCAGGGCAGCGTCTCCGGAGCGATCGGGCAGACCACGATCCGCCCCTACGCGCGGCTCGAGACCGCCGACGGCAACATCGTGATGACCTACGGCATGCCGGTCCCGCTGTAGCCACCCGAAGGTGTCCGACCGCGTCCCGGGACCGTCACGGTCCCGGGACGCGCCGCGTTTCCGGGCCGTCGACCCGCCCCGGGACACGCGCTCCCTGCCGGTTGACCACGCGAGTGTCCCGCTCCCCTAGGCTGTTCCCGGTGAGCGATTCCGGTACCGCCGACCTGGCAACCCGTGACACGTTCGTCCGCGACGACCGGCTGCGGTTGTTCTCCTTCGCGACCGCGGAGAAGCGGGCGGACTACCTGTGGGTGTTGCGCGCGTTCGACCATGCCCGGGCGAACTACGTGGTGCTCCTGCACGGCGCCGAGGTTGCCGACCGGCTGGCCACGATCGCGGCAGACGACCCCGCCGGCCGGCTGACGGCCGCGGAGATCGGCCCCCTGCTCGAACAGTTGCACCAGTGGGGCGTGCTCGAACGAAGCTACGACGGCTCCCGCGCCGCGACCCTCGCCGAGTACCGCAACCGGCACTTCGTCTACCAGTTCAGCCAGCTCGGCTACCAGACCTTCCGCGCGGTCGAGGACGTGCTCGGCGCCCGCGGCGACGACGCCTCGCTCTCCCGCCTGGCGCTGCCGGACCTGCTGGCCGACATGAACGAACTCGCGGAGGCCAACCGCACGGCGGACGGCGACCTGATCTACCGCAAGCTCAACCGCCTGGACTCGACGCTCTCCGAGATGGCCGCCCGGGCCGCGCAGTTCTACCTGACGCTCGGCGACCTGGTCCGCACCACCGAGATCACCCCGGAGTCGTTCCTGACGCACAAGGACGCACTGCTGACCCACATGCGGGAGTTCAGCTCCGACCTGGCCCGCTACGCGCCGAAGATCGCGCACGCCATCGCCGAGGTCGAGGCAACCGGCATCGAACGGCTGCTCGCCCGGGCCGCCGCGAGCGACGAACGGATGTTCCTGCCGGTCGAGGAGCGGGAGGCGGACTGGGCCGCGCGCTGGCGCGGCCTGACCCAGTGGTTCGTCGCCGCCGAGGCCGGACTCAGCGAGTCCGAGCGGCTGCGTGAGGGCACCATGAGCGCCATCGCGGC
The DNA here is from genome assembly GCF_056401315.1 of Rhodococcus sp. P4_F5. NCBI lineage: Bacteria > Bacillati > Actinomycetota > Actinomycetes > Mycobacteriales > Nocardiaceae > Rhodococcus > Rhodococcus sp. P4_F5. The sequence goes on from NZ_JBFUJP010000024.1 coordinate 46,034, forward strand.
CGTGCTCGCGCTGCTGCGCCGGGTGACCGAGACCCGCCGCGGCGGGGTGAGCCGGGAGAGCCAGCTGCGCCACCTCGCCGGCTGGTTCGCCGCGACCCCCACCGAGGACGCGGCGCACGCGCTGTACCGGTCCGTATTCGACCTCGGCCAGCCCCGGCACCTGTCGATGCTGCACCCCGACGCGGACGTGATCCCGCAGTCGCGGTCCTGGTGGGACGCGCCGCCGGTGGAGATCTCCCGCACCCTCGCCGAGACCGGGCGCACGCCTTCCACCGGCCTGCCGGGGCGGGTGCAGCGCAACGACGCCGGCATCCGCCGTCTCCGCGAGCGTCAACTCGACCAGCAGCGGGCCCGCAGCGTCGCCGCCGCGTCCCTCGCCGCGGGCGGCGTCTACGAGCGGACCCTCGACGAACAGGAGACGCAGGTGCTGCTCAGCCTGCTCAACGCCGCGCTCACCGCGCGGGTGCCGGTCAGCGGCCGGGTGGCCAGCTCCACCGGATCGGACAGCGGGGTGCGGCTGACGCTGACCCCGCACACCGAGTCGACGACCGTCCGCACCGCACGCGGCAGCCTGCACCTGGACGGGCTGCGGGTGAGCGTGCAGTGAGGGCGCACGAGATCTCACCGCTGGCCCTGGACTCCTACCAGCGTGCGGCCCGGGTGATCCTGGCCAACCACCTCGTCACCGCCACCTACCCGGACCGGGTGGCGCTGCCGCTGCTGCGCCGCTGGGCCACCGAACTGCGCGACGACCTGCTCGAGCTGTTCGGGTACCGGCTCGAGGTCACCGAGACGACGGCCCGGCTGTTCACCGTCGCGGACCGGCTCGACGCCACCACCCCCGCCCGCACCGGCACCGACCGCGACTTCGACCGGCACCGGTACGCCTATCTGGCGCTGTGCCTCGCGGCCCTGGGACGTGCGGGCAACCAGATCACCCTCTCCGAGCTCGCCGACCACGTCGCCGCCGACGCCGCCCAGGTGGACGGCGTCGACCTGTCCACCGAGCGGGCCGCGGACCGGGACGCCTTCGTCGACGCCGTCGGGTGGCTCACGGCCCGCGGCGCGATCGCCCTCGCCGACGGCGACGCCACGGGGTGGGCCGCGAATCCCGCTGCGGGAGAAGCGCTCTACGACATCGACCGCTCCGTGGTGGTGGCGCTGTTCCGGCCGCACCGGGCACTGCAGCACCTCGTGTCCGTCGAGGGGTTGGTGGCCGGCGGTGCCGACGCGCCGCCGAACGCCGAACACGCCACGGACGTCCGGGAGACCGCCCGCCGGGTGCGCCGCGCGCTGGTGGAGCGGCCCGTGGTGTACGCCGCCGAGCTCGACGACGACGAGGCCCTCCAGCTGGCCCTGCCCCGCACCGCCGCGGACGTGGAGAAGCTGACCGGTCTGGTCGCCGAGCGCCGCGCCGAGGGCATCACCCTGATCGACTCGTCCGGCCGGCTCTCGGACCTGAGGTTCCCCAGCACCGGCACCGTCGCGCAGGTGGCCCTGCTGCTGGCCGGGGAGATCGCGGACCGGGTGCTCGATCCCGATGCCCCCGAGCCGGTGCGGCTGCCGCTGCCCGAGTCCCGGCACTCGGACCTGGTGGCGCAGTTGGACTCCGCCATCCCGGACGCCGGCATCTTCCGCGGGCTCGCGGACGAACCGGAGGAGCCGGAGACCGACGCCGTGGCGGCCGAGACCGAGTACCGGGAGCCGCCGCGGTACCCGCTGATCGAGGACAGCTGGATCGACGCGGCGGTGGCCGAGCTGGTCCGACGGTTCGGGCGCACCTTCGCGGCGCAGTGGCAGGCGGACCCGGACGGGCTGCGGCGCCGTGCGGTCGAGCTGCTGGACAAGCAGATGTTGGTGCGGCGCACCGACGGTGGGGTGCTGGCGCTGCCCGCGCTGGCGCGGTACCGCGGCGTGGTGGTGACGGTGCGCGAGCGCGCCGCCCAGCCCGACCTGTTCGACGTGCACCCCGGCTCGCCACAGTCCGGTTCCCCGCAGTTCCGTTCCACCGACCCCAGCCCCGCAGAGAAGTAGAGGCAGATTCGCATGGCACGCGCGCGCTTTCGTCCCACCCGGGCCGGGATCATCAACCTGTGGGACTACCGCGACCAGGAGTTCTCCTTCGCCGACGGGCGGCTGGTGCTGCGGGGGCCCAACGGCTCGGGCAAGACCAAGGCGCTCGAGGTGCTGTTCCCGTTCGTCCTCGACGGTCGCATCGAGCCCCGCCGGCTGAACCCGTTCGCCGGCGAGGAACGGACCATGAAGTCCAACCTGCTCTACCGCGGACAGGACAGCGCGCACTCGTACGTCTGGATGGAGTTCGCCCGCGGGCCGCAGGACGACCCGGAGGCCGTCACGGTGGGCATCGGGATGCGCGCCACCCGGCAGAACGACAAGGTCACCCGGTGGCACTTCGTCGCCGAAGGCCGAGTGGGAGTGGACTTCTCGCTGCTCGGCAGCGACGACCGCCCGCTCACCAAGCGCCAGCTCGCCGACCAGCTCGGCACCGACGCGCTCACCGACCGTCCCACCGACTACCGGGCCGCGATCGACGCCCGGCTCTTCGGCCTCGGCGCCGAGCGGTACGACCAGCTGATCAACCTGATCCTCACCCTGCGCCGACCGCAGCTGGCGAAGAACCTCGACCCGAAGGGCCTGTCCCAGGCCCTGACCGACGGTCTCCGGCCGCTCGACGAGCATCTGGTGCTCGAGGCGGCCCGGTCCTTCAGCGACATGGAGGAGGTGGGGCGCGCGCTCGAGGGTCTCGCGGCGGCCGACCAGGCGGCACAGGACTTCGTCACGGTGTACCGCAAGTACCTGCGCCAGCAGGCCCGCGCCGACGTCGAACAGGTCTCCCGGCGGCTCGAGTCCGTCGAGCAGGGCATCGGCACGCTGTTCGACGCCGCCGCCCTGCAGGCCCGGCGCCAGGAGGAGCGGCTCGCGGCGGAGGAACGGTTGACCGCCGCCGAACGCGACCTCGAGCAGAGCCGGTCCGACCTCGAGACGCTGCAGCGTTCCGGCGCGTACGAGGGCAAGCAGCAACTCGACGACCTGGCCGCGGTGGTCGCGCAGCTCAAGCTCTCCACCGAGCAGCAGTCGGACAAGGCCCGCAAGGCGCAGGCCAGCCTCGAGCAGCGGGCCGGCGAGTCGGACCGCTCCGCCGCCGCCGTCTCCGCCGCCACCGCGGCCCTGGCCCGGGCCGAGGACGAACTGCAGTCCGCCGCCGAGGACGCCGGCATCGTCTGGACGCCGCTGCCCGACGCCGCGCGCACCGACCAGCTCACCGCCGCCGTGCGTGCGCACGCCGAGGAGCGCGACGGCGACGTCCGCGTGGTCCGGGAGGCACTGGCCACCGTCGACAAGGCGAGCACCGAACGCACCCGCGCGGACCGCGCCGCGGACCGCGGCCGGGAGCTGCTGGACGCCGCCCGGGCCGCCGTCGTGGAGGCCGAGGCCGGCGCCCAGCTGGCCCGGTCCGAGTGCGCGAAGGCGCTGCGCACGTGGTGGACCCGCAACTCCGCGACCTATGYGTCGATCGGGGTGTCGAGCGAGATGTTCGTGGCCCTGCACGACGCGGTCGCGGACGTCGGCGACGACGACTCCCCCAGCCTGGCCGCGCTGCTGGCCGAGCACACCGAGGAGGGCCTCGACGCCGTCCGGTTCCGGCGTCAGCAGGCCGGCGCGGACGCCGCGCAGGCGGCGGCCACGGTGGCCGCACTGACCGCCGACCGTGACCGGATCGCCGCCGAGAGCGACGATGCACCACCGGCTTTCGCGGCCCGCACCGGCTCGCGCGAGCACCTGTCCGGCGCCCCGCTGTGGCGGCTGGTGCGGTTCGCCGACGACGTGGACCCCGCGGTCGCCGCCGGCGTCGAGTCGGCGCTGCAGGCCGCGAACCTGCTCGACGGCTGGGTGTGCGGCGACGACGAGGCACCGGACGAGGCGTCCGAGCAGTACCTGGTGCCGTTGCCCGCCGACCGCCGCCCCGACGGCCCGACGCTGGCCGACGTGCTGCTGGTCGAGGCCGACGCCGGTGTTCCCGAGGGCCGGGTCGAGGCGCTGCTGGCGTCGATCTCGCTGCGCACAGCCGGCGACGAGTCCGGCTCGTCCGACACAGCCGTCGCGGTCGGACACGACGGCCGGTTCTGGCAGGGCGTGCAGCAGGGCCGCCACACCAAGACCGACGCCGAGTACATCGGCGCGACCGCCCGGGCGCGGCGCCGCGAGCTGCGGCTGGCCGAGTTGGACGCCGCCCTCGAGGCCGCCGAGGCAGCCCGCGAGGCCGCCCTGCACACCCAACGCGGAACGGCCGAGCTGATCACGGCGGTGGCAGCGGCGGCGAAGTCGCTGCCGCGCGCCACCCCGGTGCTGGCCGCGCTCAAGGCGGTGACGGAGTCGGCGGGCGCGCTGCGGACCCGTTCCGAGGCCGCGGCGTCCTTGCAGCGGGAGCTGGACCAGGCCATCGCCGACCTCGGCGCCAAGGAGAAGGCGTTGCGGTCCACCGCGGTCGCGCACCGGACCCCGCACCTGGCCCGGGACCTCGACTCCCTGGCGGCCGCCATCGGGCACTTCGAGAAGCAGGGCGAACTGGTGCTGCGGTGCCGCCGCGAGCACGCCAAGGAGGTGGAGCACCTGCGCGAGGCCGACGACCGGCACGCCGAGGCGCGCGGCATCGCCGAGGAGCATGCCGAGGAGTCCGCGATCGCGGAGGAGAGCTACGCCCAGCAGGTGCAGCGGCTGGACATGCTCCGGGACCTGCTCGGCGCGAACGCCGACCAGATCGACGCGGACCTCGAGAAGGCCCGGGCGCGGATCGAGGAGTGCAAGGTCGAGCAGCGGGCGGCGCGCAAGGCCAGCGACTCGGCGGTCGAGGAGATCGGCAAGTCCGCGGGCGCCCACCACACCGCGGTCGAGACCCTGCGCAGCGCGCTCACCGAGGCCCGCGCCGACGCCGACCGTCTCGCCCCCTATGCGCGCCGTGACCTACTCGAGCTCATCGGCGTCACCGACACCCACTCCTGGCCCGCGAGTGCGGCGGCGTGGCTCAGCGCCGACCAGCTGGTGTACCGCATCCAGAACGAGGACGGCCCCGGCTCGGGGACGTCGGTGCTGCCGCCGGAGGTGCACGCGCTGCACTCGGCGATGGCGGACGCGACCGCGTCGGTCAAGGTCAGCGACGGCGCCCGCAAGGCCACCCGGACGGCCCTGACCTCCGCGCTGCAGGACTTCGACGCGCAACTCGCGGCGGCCGGCCAGGACTACCGGCTGCAGTGGGACGCACCCGACGGACTGACCACGGTGCGGGTGCAGGACGAGCAGGGCTACTCCTCGATCGGCGAGTTCGCGGCCCGGATCGGCGGCGCGCGGGCCGACCAGGAGCAGCTGCTCACCGAGTCCGAACGGCGCATCCTCGAGGACGCGCTGCTGACCGGGCTGGCGCAGCAGATCCACGAGCGGACCGTCGACGCCCGCGAGCTGATCGGCCAGATGGGCGCGGAGATGCGCGAGCGGCGCATGTCCTCCGGCAGCACCATCGGTGTGCACTGGGTGCTGGCGGACAACCTCGACGACAACTCGCGGGCCATCTCGAAGCTGCTGGACCGGGACGCGTCGGGCCTCGGCCCGGACGAACTGGCCACGATGCGTGCGCATTTCGCGGCGCAGATCCGGATCGCGCGGGCCGCGCACCCCGAGCGGTCCTACCCGGAGATCCTGTCGACGGCCCTGGACTACCGCCGCTGGCGGGTGTTCTCGTTCACCTTGATCGGCGGCGACGGCAGCGAGGACCGGCTGACGGTGGCGCGGCACGGCGCGCTCTCCGGTGGCGAGCAGTCGGTGTCGTTGCACCTGCCCCTGTTCGCGGCGGCGCACGTGATGCTCTCGTCCGCCGACCCGCACTCCCCCCGGCTGCTCGGGCTCGACGAGGCGTTCGCGGGTGTCGACGACAACGGCCGCAGCGAGTTGCTCGGGCTGAGCGTGCAGTTCGACCTGGACCTGTTCATGACCGGTTACGACCTGTGGGTGACCTACGCCGGGGTCCCGGGGTGCGCGCACTACGACCTGGCGCACTCGACGGCGGAGCAGACCGTGAGCGCCGCGTTGCTGGTGTGGTCCGGCGGCGAACTGCTGGCCGAGCACGACGGCACCGACCTCGCGCAGGCGCTCGGCTCGCCGCTGCGCCGGCGGATGCTCGCACCGGCCGAGGGAGGGCTCGAGTTCGCGCCGGCGTAGGCGGCTCCTCGCGCAGCTCACGCGGCCCCGTGGCGCGGCGCACGTGACACAGGTCACCCACTGCACCTAACGTGGCCCAATCACGACAATGTGAGCTGGGCCACAGAAGGAGCAATCTTGAAGACCAAGGCAGCTGTACTCCGCGGTGTCGGCGAGGACTGGAAGGTCGAGGAGGTCGACCTCGGGGATCCCGTGGACGGCGAGGTCCAGGTTCGCCTGACCAGCTCCGGGATGTGCCACTCCGACCACCACCTGCGCACCGGGCACAGCCCGGTCCCCTTCCCCGTCGTCGGCGGTCACGAGGGCGCGGGCATCGTCACGAAGGTCGGCCGGGGCGTCAGCCGGCTCGCCGAGGGCGACCACGTCGTCACCGCGTTCATCCCGGCCTGCGGCGTGTGCAAGCCGTGTTCGATGGGTCTGCAGAACATCTGCGACGAGGGCGCCGGACTGCTCACCGGGCTCTCGATCGCCGACAAGACGTACCGGGTCACCCAGGACGGCGTGGGTCTCACGCAGATGTGCCTGCTCGGCACCTTCTCCCCCTACATCACGGTCAACCAGGCGTCACTGGTCAAGGTGGAGGACGACATTCCGCTGAAGTCGGCGGCGCTGCTCGGTTGCGGCGTCGCCACCGGGTGGGGATCGGCGACCGAGGCCGGCGGCACCAAGGTCGGCGACACCGTGGTGGTGGTCGGGGTCGGCGGTGTCGGCATCAACTCCGTCCAGGGCGCGCACGCCGCCGGTGCCCGGTTCGTCGTCGCGATCGACCCGGTCGAGTTCAAGCGGACCGAGGCGATCCGGTTCGGCGCCACCCACGCCTTCGCCTCCATCGAGGAGGCCGCCGCGACGATCGGCGAGATCACCTGGGGCGAGATGGCCAACGTCACGGTCATCACCGTCGGCGAGATCACCGGCGACATCATCGCGCCCGCGATGAGCATCACGGCCAAGGGCGGCACCGTCGTGGTGGTCGGCATGGGCGACTACGCCGACACCAACGTGACCCTGAGCCTGTTCGAGCTGACCCTGCTGCAGAAACGCCTGCAGGGCGCGATCTTCGGCGGCATCGGGCCGCGCACTCAGATCCCGGCCCTGCTCAACGAGTACCGCAGCGGCGCGCTGAAACTCGACGAGCTGATCACCCGGACGTACACGCTCGAGGAGATCAACCAGGGCTACGACGACATGCTGGCAGGCAGGAACCTGCGCGGCGTCATCGAGTTCACCGACGCCGACTACTGACCGCCGACCGACCAACGGAGCAGGCAGACATGAGCACACATCCTTTCGACCAGCTGTACATCGGCGGGCAGTGGGTCCCCTCCCAGGGAACCGCGAGCATCGACGTCCTCAACCCCGCCACCGAGGAGGTGATCGCCGCGATTCCGGACGGCACGCCCGCCGACGTGGACGCCGCGGTCGCCGCGGCCGGGGCCGCGTTCGAGGACTGGTGGCACACCCCGGTCGACAAACGCGCCACCTACCTGCGGGCCGTCGCGCAGGGCCTGATCGACCGCGCAGACGAAGTCGCGCAGACGATCTCGGACGAGATGGGGTCCCCGCTCTCGTTCGCGGCGGCGGTGCAGGTGCCGATGCCGATCAACAGCTTCCTGCACGCCGCCGAGGTGGCCGAGTCCTTCGAGTTCGAGACCGCGCGCGGCAACTCGCTCATCGTCCGCGAACCGGTCGGGGTCGTCGGCGCGATCACCCCGTGGAACTACCCGCTGCACCAGATCGCGGGCAAGGTCGCCTACGCGCTCGCCGCCGGCAACACCGTCGTCGTCAAACCCAGCGAGGTGGCGCCGCTCGACGCCTGGCTGCTGGCGGAGATCGTCGACGCCGTCGGCCTGCCCAAGGGGGTGTTCAACCTGGTCAGCGGCACCGGACCGGTGGTCGGCGAGGCCATCGCCTCGCACCCAGACGTCGACCTCGTGTCCTTCACCGGGTCCACGCGCGCCGGCACCCGGGTCAGCGAACTGGCCGCCCGCACCGTCAAGCGGGTCACCCTCGAACTCGGCGGCAAGAGCGCCAACGTGGTGCTCCCCGACGCCGACCTCGACGCGGTCGTGCCGCACGCCGTGCAGATGGCGTTCCTCAACTCCGGCCAGACCTGCTCGGCGCTGACGCGCCTGATCGTCCCCCGGGACAGGCTCGCCGAGGTCGAGTCCGCGGTCAAGGCCGCCGCGGAGTCGGTCGCCGTCGGCGAACCCGCCGACGCGGGAACCGTGCTCGGCCCTCTGGTCTCGAAGACGCAACTGGACCGCGTCCGCGGCTACATCGACCGCGGCGTGGCGGAGGGCGCCACCCTTCTCACCGGCGGCAGCGGACCGCTCCCCGGACTGCCGGCCGGGTACTACGTCAAGCCGACCGTGTTCTCGGATGTGACCCCGGACATGACGATTCACCGGGAGGAGATCTTCGGGCCGGTCCTCTCGATCGTCCCCTACGACACCGAGGACGAGGCCGTCGCCATTGCCAACGACACCGACTACGGCCTCTCGGGCGCGGTGTGGTCGCGGGACGTCGACCGGGCCCGCGCGGTGGCCGGACGCCTGCGGACCGGTCAGGTCGCGGTCAACGGCGGTGCGTTCAACCTGAACGCACCGTTCGGTGGCTACAAGCAGTCCGGCAACGGCCGCGAGTTCGGACCCGACGGCCTCGCCGAGTTCCTGGAGACGAAGTCCATCCAGTTCTGACGCTCGTCCCTAGCGCTCGTCCGCCATGTACTGCGCGTACCAAACCGGCCAGTTCGGGTCCGCCTGCCCGATCTGTTCCTCGTGCCTGCCGTGCGCGGCGGCCGCGCGGCGCAGCGCCTCCGCCAGGTCGGCGGCGGAGGCGTAGGCCACCGGACCGGAGGTCACCACCCGGCCGGGTTGCCGGGTGGTGACCTCCTGCACGAACCAGGTGTTGCCGTCCGGGTCGGCGAAGGACAGCCACGAGCAGTAGCTCAGGCGGTCCGGGTCCGGCCCGGGGACCCGTCCGGTGGCCCCGGCGTGGTGGTACACCCCACCGGTGTCGTGGAAGACGTCGCTGACCGGCGCACCGCGGCTCGCCAGGTCGGCCCTGGCCGCCTCGATGTCGGTCACCACGAGCTGCGGGCCGTCCGCCGAGCCGGGGGCCGCCGAGGTGACACCGGTGCCGAAGATGACCGAGCAGGCCGAACCCGGCGGTGTCAGCTGCACCACCCGGAAATCCCGGCCGGTGGTGACGTCGGCGTCCTCACGCCACCCGAGCGACTGGTAGAAGTTCTTGGCCCGGTCCACATCGGAGACCGGCAAGACCACGATCTCGAGCTTCATGTCCACGGCAACCACTCCTCCGTTGCTGCCGGCCGATGTCACCGCCGGCCGATCTCACTCCGATTGGCCCGAGATCCACACTCCCACCACGAAACGCTGAAAGTCCATCACCCGTAGCACCTCGAAGGAGATGGCGACCGGCCGGGCGATGGTCATCGCGACGGATGGGCATTACGCTCGAAGCATCGACGCCGAATGCCGGTGGCCCCGTCAGGACGGGACGCGCCGCGGCGGTCCGGACCGTCTCTGCACCCAACTCCTGGCGAGTATCTCTGCCGCGCACGACATCTCGTACGGTCCTCCGACCCGCGTTGATCACGCCAGGGAGGAGATATTCGTCATGGCCAGTATCCGGTCCGTCCAGGTAGACCAGCCCGGCGCCGAACTGCACCTCACCACCCGCGAGATTCCCGACCCCGGTCCGGGTCAGGTGCGGGTCACCGTGGAGGCCTGCGGCATCTGTCACTCCGACGACGCGTTCGTCACCAACGCCCTGCCCGGCGTGACCTTCCCGGTGACCCCCGGCCACGAAATCGCGGGTCGCATCGACGCGGTCGGCGAGGCGGTCGCCCGCTGGCGCCCCGGGGATCGGGTGGCGGTCGGCTGGTTCGGCGGCGCGTGCCTGTACTGCGACCCGTGCCGTGACGGGGACTTCATGCACTGCGAGAGCCTCCAGGTTCCCGGCTGGCACTACCCGGGCGGGTACGCCGACGCGGTGGTGGTGCCCGCCACCGCGATCGCCCGCATCCCCGACGAGTTCACCGCCGCCGAGGCCGGGCCCATGGCCTGCGCCGGGGTGACCACCTACAACTCGCTGCGCCGGAGCTCGGCCCGGCCCGGCGACCTGGTCGCGGTCCTCGGCCTCGGTGGCCTCGGGCACCTGGGCGTCCAGTTCGCGGCGAAGATGGGTTTCGACACGGTGGCGATCGCCCGCGGCCCGGACAAGGAACCGCTTGCCCGCCAGCTCGGCGCCCGGCACTACATCGACTCCACCACGCAGGACGTCGCCGTCGAGCTGCTCGCTCTGGGCGGGGCCCGGGTCGTCCAGGCCACCGCCGCCAACTCCGCGGCCATGGCCGCCACCATCGACGGACTCTCCGCGGACGGCGAACTGATCGTCATCGGCGCCGTCCCGGATCCAATCCCGGTCAGCCCCCTCCAACTGATCTTTCAGTCACGCGCGGTGCGCGGGCACCCGGCCGGCACCGCCCGCGACGTCGAACGGACCCTGGACTTCGCGGCCCTCACCGGCATCCGTCCCATGATCGAGCAGGTCCCGCTGATCGACGCGCCGGCCGCGTATCGCCACGCCCTCAGCGGCAAGGCCCGATTCCGCGTCGTCCTGACGACCGGGCTCTGACCGCTACGAGCCGTTGGCCGCCGCGACGATCGTGTCGGCCACCACGCCGGGCTGCGAGACCAGCGCGACGTGCGAGGCCTGGACCTCGCTGGTGTGCGCGTGCATGCGGGCGGCCATGAACCGCTGCGCCGCCGGCGGGATCACCGTGTCGCCCGCCGAGACCAGGTACCAGCTCGGGGTGTTCGACCACGACGTGGGCCCGGACGGTTCGAGGTTCGCCCACAGGGCGATCGAGCGCTGGTGGGCGAGCATGGTCGCGGCGACACTGTCGCTGACGTCGGGCGCGAACACCTGGTGGAAGTATGCGTCGGCGATGTAGCCGTCGAGGTTCTTGCCGCCGATCGCGTGCGCGTCGTCGACGACCTTCACCTGCAGGGCCGGCGGCAGGAGTTGGCTGCCCGGGAATCGGATCGGGTCCAGTGCCAGCTGAACCGGCTCGCCCTGCGCCGGGCCGAAGGCCGCCACGTAGACGAGCGCCCGCACATTCGGGTTGTGGGTGTTGGTGATGACCGCGCCGCCGTAGGAGTGCCCGACGAGCACCACCGGGCCCGAGATGCCGGCGAGCGTCTTCTCGATCGCGGCGGAGTCGTGGCCGGGCCCGCGCAGCGGGTTGTCCGGTACGACGACGGTGTAGCCGCGGCCCCGCAGATTCGCCGCGACGCCGTCCCAACTGGTGGTGTCGGCGAACGCCCCGTGCACCAGCACGATCGTGGGCAGCGGTTTCGCGGCCGCCGGGACCGCGGTCGTCACGGCGGCCATGATCACCAGCGCCACCATGGCGAGGGCCGACCTGGCGAGTTGGGTGATTCTCATGAGGTGTCCCTTTCCTGCCCGTTGCCGGGTGATCGGTTGCCACCTACACGGTGGTGATGAATCCGCCGTCGATGGTCATGTCCGCGCCGGTGATGTTCGCGGCCCGGTCGGAGGCCAGGAACACCACCAGGTCGGCGACCTCGTCGGGGGTGGTGAACCGCCCGGTCGCGGTGCCGGCGACGGCGCCGTCCGCGACCTCCTGGGCACTCGCGCCGCTCGACTTCCCGATCACGTCCGCGACGCCGCCGTCGCCGAACCACAGGTCCGTCGACACCGGTCCCGGGCTGACGGAGTTGGCGCGAACACCCTTGGGGCCCAGCTCTTTCGACAGGGCCTTGGTGAGGTTGGTGAGCGCGGCCTTGACCGCACAGTAGTCGGGTATGCCGGGATCGGGGTAGAACGCGTTGACCGAGCCGATCGTGACGATGGACCCGCTGCCGCGCGCGGTCATCCCCGGGATCGCGGCGCGGGTCGTCCGGACCGCGGCCATCATCCCGAGTGACCACGCGGCGTTCCAGTCCTCGTCGGTGACCGAGACGAAGCCGCCGGGCCGCGGGGTGACCGCGCCGGCGTTGTTGACCAGGATGTCGACGCCGCCCAGTCGCTCGGCGGCCGCGACCAGCGCGATCGGCCCCTCGGCGGTGGACAGGTCACAGGCCACGAAGGTGACCTTCCCTTCGGACTCGAGCGCCTCCAACTGCGGTGTACGGGTGCGTGATCCGGCGACCACGTGCGCACCGGCCGCGGCGAGGCTGCGGGTGATCGCCAGGCCGATGCCCTTGCTGGCGCCGGTCACCACCGCGGATCTTCCATCGAGGTGCAGGTCCATCGGACACCCTCCCGGGTGGATGCGAACTCCATCCGGCCACCGCGGCTGCGGTGGCCATCACCGCGAACTCGAGGACCTGCGACGACCGTCTTGGCGAAGTCAGGCGCGGTCCACCTGCGACCATAGCCCCGCACCGGTGGACGTCGGACGAACTTCCCCGTCTCCGGCGACCCCGGTCGGCTTCGACCCCTGTCGACGCACCGCTTCCCGTGCCACCATGACGACATGTCCTACATGGTCAAGGCCGGGCATCGAGCTCCGGCCCAGCGTGCGCCGATCACCCCCGACCCCACCCTGCCGCGGGTCTGCGTGATCGGCGCCGGGTCGAGCGGGATCACCGCGGCCAAGGCGCTCTACGGCGCGCGCGTCCCGTTCGAGTGCTACGAACAGGGCCCGGTCGTCGGCGGCAACTGGGTCTACGACAACCCCAACGGCCGGTCCGCCTGCTACGACACCCTCGAGATCAACACGTCCTGCCCACGGATGGCCTACTCCGACTTCCCGATGCCACAGGACTACCCGGCCTACGCCATGCACCACCAGGTCGCCGCCTACTTCCGGGACTACGTCGAGCACTTCGGCTTCGGCGATCGCCTCACGTTCTCCACCACCGTCGACCGGGTCGACCGGGAGGCCGACGGCCGCTGGTCGGTCACCGTCACCGGGCCCGACGGAACGCGCACCGAGGAGTTCGACGCGGTCGTCGTCGCGACCGGCCACCACTGGGACGCGCGGTGGCCCGAGCCGGCCTACCCGGGCACGTTCGACGGGCAGCAGATCCACTCGCACGACTACCGCAACGCCGACCAGCTCAAGGGGCGGGACGTCGTCGTGGTGGGCGCGGGCAACTCGGCGATGGACATCGCGGTGGCGGCCGCCGAGTGCGCCCGGTCGGCGGCGATCTCCCAGCGTCGCGGCGAGTGGGTGCTGCGCAAGTTCCTGCTCGGGCGACCGTCGGACCAGATCGCGCTGCCGGCGTGGCTGCCCTGGTGGGTGACCAGCGCCCGGCTGGCCTTCGGCGCCGCCCTCTCCGGCAACGTGGCCAAGCTCGGCCTGCCGCAGCCGAAGCACCGTCCCGGACAGTCGCACCCGGTGCAGTCCGAGGGCATCCGGGACGCCCTGCGCTCCGGACGGCTGACCCCTCGACCCGGCATCGAGCGGCTCGACGGCGACCGTGTCGTCTTCGTGGACGGGAGCAGCGCGCCGGCCGACCTGATCGTGTGGGCGACCGGGTACCGGGTGTCCTTCCCCTTCCTCGACCCGGACCTGCTGAGCGTCGAGGACAACGACCTGCCGCTGTGGAAGCGGACCGTCCACCCCGACCTGCCCGGCCTGTACTTCGTGGGGCTGTTGCAGCCGGTGGGTGCGGTGATGCCGCTCGCCGAGGCACAGGGCGCCTGGATCGCCGAGACGGTGCGCGGCGACTACGTCGCCCCGGACGACACCGAGGTGCGGGCGCAGATGACCCGGGACGACCAGCTCTACAAGAAGCGGTTCTACAAGTCCGCCCGTCACACCATGGAGGTCGACTTCGACCACTACCTGTGGGAGCTGGGCCGTGAGCGGCGGCGGGGTGCCCGCCGCGCCAGTGCGGCGGTCGCCGAGTCCGTCAGGCCGGGGTAAGACCCTCGCCGAAGGCAAGTCGGCAGTGCCGCACGAACTCACGCAGCGCCGGGGTGCCCGTCTGACCCCAGACCAGCGCCAGCACCGCGGGGATCCCGACGTCGTCGATCACCCGGGCGACGAGCCCGTCGTATCCGCCCGCCATCGACTCGCTGAGGATCGCCACGCCGAGGCCACGGGTCGCGAGGTCCGCCACCGCGTCCGGCGCACTGGCCTGCAACGCGATCTCCGGCCGGGCCCCGACCGCGGCGCAGGCCTGGTCGAAGACCGTGCGGATCCCCGTGCCCTTCGGCATGCAGACGATGGGGTGCCGCGCCAGGTCCTCGATCCGCACCCGTCGCAGCCCCGTCAGCGGGTGGCCGGGCGGCGACGCCGCCACGAGTCGCTCGCTGACGATCTGCAGCGCGTCCAGGCCCGGCGGCGGGGCCGACGCGGACCCGACCAGGGCCAGGTCCACCGCGCCGGACCGCACCTTGTCCACCAGCCGATCCGACCCGTCCTCGACGAGGGTGATCTCGACCCCGGGATGGGCGGTGTGGAAGGCCGCCAGCGCGTCGAACAGCCCCGTGACGGTGCACGCGGTGACCATGCCGACCACCAGTCGGCCCCGGATCAGGGTGGTCACCTCGTCGACGGCCTGCCGGACCGCCTCCGCCGACGTGAGGGCGGCGCGGGCGTGCGCGATCGCCGCCTTGCCCGCGGTGGTGAGGGTGGCGGTGCGGCTCGAACGGTCGATCAACTGTGCGCCGAGGTCGCGTTCGAGCTGGCGGATCTGCGCGCTGATCCCGGACTGGCTGACGTGCATGCGTTCGGCGGCCCGGGTGAAGTTGCGTTCCTCGGCCACCGCGACGAGGTACTCCAGCTGCCGCAATTCCATGACTGCAGATTCTAGTTCCCAGAAGAACTATCTGTTGGACACATGGCAGGCGACCCGGAAGGCTGGACCGTGTCGGCAGAACCGTCCATCCGAGCAAAGGAATTGCCATGTCGCCCATCGAGAAAGCGCTCGTCCCCGAGGATCTCACCCGCCTGTTCGTCGAACGCAGCAATGCCGGCGACGCGGCCGGGGTCGCGGCGCTCTACACGGAGGACGCCGTGATGGCATACCCACCCGGCGGCCAGACCGTGGGCCGCGCCGCCATCCAGGCCCTGTGGGAGTCGGTGCTGGCGCACGCGCCGCGTTTCGAGCAGGAGCCGCCGTTGCCGACCCTGATCAGCGGCGACATCGCGCTGACGTCGACTCCCCCGCGGGACGGTGCGGGCGCCCGGGCCCAGGTCGCCCGCAGGCAGCCGGACGGAAGCTGGTTGCGGGTGCTCGATCAGCCGGAGTTCGTGACGCCGACCGCCGGCTCGTAGACGGACTGCTGGTCAGCGGGCCGCTTCGAATGCCTGTCATACATGCACGTTGAAGCCGAGGTCGACGTCGCAGGCGGCTTGTCCTCCCCGGATCCCCCAATTCTCGGGCTCGATCTCCCTCAGGGTGATCGTGATGTGGTCTCGGGGGATGCCGAGCGCCGCGAGGCGGTCGACGATCTCGGTGTAGAGGTTCCGCTTGGCCTGCCCTGATCGACCGGCGAAACAATCGATCGAGACGATGGTGCAGAACTCGGGTTCCGCCAGATGCGGGGGGCAGGCGAACCTGTGGGGCTCATGTGCGATGAGTCGCACGTGCTTGTCCTGGGGCGGGATGAGGAAAGCGGCCACCAGCGCGCCATGGACCGCGTCGATGATGGCAACTTCATCCGCTTCGCAATAACGTCGGCGAACCTCGATCAGGGCGGTAGGCATGGCGCCTACCTTGTCAGATCGCCGAAGATCTTGGTCGCGATCCACGACTCCGTCGCAACGCGCCGGCTCGCCCAGGAGTTGGCCGGTGATCTCCGTGGTTGCCACGGACCAGCTGCCGAGCACTTCGCGAACACCTCAGCTCGAGAACTCGTTTGCGATGTCATCGGCGTGGGATGAATCGACGGGCGAATCCCGAGCCGGTATCGCTGATCGGGAGATTCACCGCACATCGGACGGTAAGGTGCTGCAGCAATGCCGGGTCCACGGGGAGGCTCGGTGCTGAGTTGAYGACCGACCGTGAGCACATTCGGTGTCACGCGGCATGTTTCGAGTTCAGGGGGAGGACGTTCGTATGAGGAGTTCGAAGGTCGGGCGCGGCAGGGTTCTCGCGGCTGCGGTGGTCGTGTCAGCCGCCTCGCTGCTGGCGATCCCTGTGACAGCTTCTGCTGCCGGTGACACCGCCGCCACATCGAACGCCAGCGGCTCCTACCTGGTGAGCACCACCAAGAACTCCGACCGCAAGGTCACCATCTCGGTGTACTCGCCGTCGATGGATCGGAAGATCCCCCTCGAAGTCATCCTTCCCTCGGACACCAGCGTGCCGCGACCGACGCTGTATCTCCTCAACGGCGCGGGCGGCGGCGAGGACTCGGCCACCTGGCAGCGCAAGACCGACGTCATGAACTTCTTCAAGGACAAGAACGTCAACGTCGTCACCCCACTCGAGGGTGCCTTCAGCTACTACACCGACTGGGTCAAGGACGATCCGAAACTCGGCCGCCAGAAGTGGCAGACCTTCCTGAACGAGGAACTTCCGCCCGTCATCGACGCCGCGTTCAACACCGACAAAGTGCAGTCCATTGCCGCGATCTCCATGACCGCCACCTCGGTACTCAATCTCGCGATCGCGAAGCCCGGCTTCTACAAGAGTGTCGGCTCGTACAGTGGCTGTGCAGAGACCAGCACCTTCGCCGGTCAAGAGGCGATCCGTGTGGTCACCGGTACACGTGGCGGCGGCGACGTCACCAACATGTGGGGTCCCCTCGACGGGCCGGGCTGGGTGGAGAACGATCCCGTCGTCAACGCCGAGAAGCTCCGCGGGACCGACCTCTACATCGCCGCCGGCTCCGGACTCCCCGGCCCGCACGAGACGCTGGACGCGCCCGGCATCAACGGCCAGGTGGGGGCGCTCGCCAACCAGGTCATCGTCGGCGGCGTCATCGAGGCCGCCACGAACTACTGCACCCACAACCTCGCCAACCGTCTTGCACAGTTGAACATTCCGGCGACGTTCGACTTCAAGCCCGGCGGTACCCACTCGTGGGGCTACTGGCAGGACGACCTGCACAACTCCTGGCCGATGATTGCCCGGTCGTTGGGAATCTAGGCGGCCGTCAGGAGCGACATTGTGCGTGGCGCCGAACCAGGGTGTTCTGTCTCACTGGCTCGGTGCAATGGAGCCTCGACCTACCGGACGAAGACGACCGACCCGTGCTGATTGGGCGAGGACCGGCGCCAGGACCCTCGGATGGAAGATCCGGACGGGCGAATCGATCATGTTCGCCACGCGCACGAATCGGACCAGCACCTGCGGATCGCGCGCCGCGAGCCCGTGGACCCTACCGAAGTACCAGTTGACGAACGAGGTCCCGAATGGCGCGTTACCTTCCGTTCCAGGCCAGTTCAGGTCCTCTCCGGCGGCCATCCGCCACGGCGCCTCGAGCCTCCGCGGCACCCTCTTCCGGAAACGGTGAGCGATCGCATCGAGGCTTTCACCCTTGCGGACTCCATGGTCGAGGCATTCCCGCAACGTCATCGCATCCAGTGCGCTGGTCGTCATTCCCTGGCCGTAGATCGGGTTGAAGCTGCACAAACTGTCGCCGAGGACGATCAGACCGCCCGGGAAGCGGCGCATCCGTTCGTAGTACCGACGGGTGTTGGYGCAAAACCGGTACCCCACGCTCGGTGTCAGGGGCTCTGCCTCGCGCATGAACCTGTAGATGTCGGGTGCCTCGAGGCTGCGCGCGAACTCGAGAAGTCCGTCATCGTCGCGCGGCGGGTGGTCACCGTTCCAGCCGCCGAGCATGACGATCCAGCGCTGACCCTCCACCGGGAACACGACGCCCAGCCGTTTTCCGTGCGGGGGCGTGGGCGCGATGATCAGAGCCTTCCACGGACAGTCCTCGAGCGGCGGTCGGGCATAGAACCGCGTCGCGTAGCCGACATCGACGTCGATGACCGACACCTCGGGTCGTCCGTACCCCAACTCCTCGAGCCAGCGCGGCGTTTGGGATCCGCGACCGCTCGCATCGACGACCAGGTCCGCGGCCACCGTCTCTTCGGCGGCTTCGGCCCGGCGCGACTGGACCACCACCCCGGTGATCCGGCCGGCATCGGCGGCGAACCGCTTGACGTAGCACCGATCGACGAGACGGATATTGGGGATCTGGCACACCCGCCGGCGGATGTGCCATTCGAGGTACGGTCGCGTCTGACACGTGATGAGGATTCCGCTCGGTACCCGCAGTTTCCATACGCCACGGTGGAACCAGGCGAAGTCCGTCGTCATCTCGACCTCGGCCGATCCCCCCGCGACCAGTTCGGAGGTGAGGCCGGGAAAGGACTCCTCCATCAGGGTCAGGCCCCGCTTCCAGATGCTGTGGACGTGGCGGCCCTGGGGCACCCCCTTGCGCGGCTCGGCGGCGTCGACCAGGTGATCCTTCTCGACTATCGTGACCGTGCCGAAGTAGTCCGCCAGGACGCGGGACGCGAGCAGACCGGCGATGCTGCCGCCGACGACGACGGCGTGTGCGTCGCGACGTGCCGTGTCCATGCCTTGCGGTCGTTCGATCGACGCGGCCGCTCGGGAGGCGTGGCGAGCCGGGATGATGTGGTGTTGCATGGTGGGACTCCCGTCTACGAGACATACCCACCGTGATCCCCGAATTCGTACCTGACCAGAACCCCTAGGGTGACTTTCCTTCCACCCAAGGGTGGAACACATCGACCCCTAGGGTGGGCCACGCGGGCGCGGGCCGACGGACAGGTTCCCTTCTCATCAGCCTGGCCGGAAGCGACTCTGCCCCAGAGAAAATGCACGAACACCACCACCCACATGATCTCGCTTGGTCGTGCATTCGGTCCACGAGGGCATTGACGCGGTGTGCCGATTTGGCCCACCATGCTGTGCGTGACGGTAATTCGCTCGGCTTCACTGCGTGGGTTTCGGGCACTGGTGGCCGAGTTGGGCGGGCACGCCGAAGACTTGGCGAATGCCGCCGGTGTGTCCGCCGCGGCGCTGGACACGGACGACATGATGATTCCGAGCGATCCACAGAACAGATTGCTGCGAGCAGCCGCCGCAGAGCTGAACTGCCCGGACTTCGGCTTGCGACTCGCGGCCCGCCAGGACCTGACCATGCTCGGATCGTTGGCGCTTGCAATCCGCTCCTGTGCCACGATCGCGGAAGCGCTCGAATGCGCGGCACGCTATCTGTTCCTGCATTCCCCCACGATCAGCCTCTCCGTCGAGGACGATCCCTACGGTGTACCGGGCGTAGCGGCATTACGGAACAGCACCCAGGCGGGCGACGGTCCCGATCCGGGCGTCGATCAGGAGTTGGGTGTCATCCACCGCGTGCTCGCCGACCTCGTCGGAGGTCGGTACGGATTGCGGTCGGTAGAACTGCCGTATCGCCCGTCCACGCCGGTGTCCGCATACGAGGAGTTCTTCCAAGCCCCAGTCAACTTCGACGCACCGGCAGCGATGCTGCGCATACCGCGCCATCTACTCACCCGAACACTTCCGTCTGGCGGCGACGCGTACCAACGCCAACTCATCGAAGCCCTTCTCCGATCACAACATCCACGATCGGAGGGAGACCTCGCGGCAACGGTCCGGGTCGTGATCGAGCAGTCGCTCGGGACAGCCGGCACCGACCTCACCGCCACCGCCCACATCCTGGGCGTCCATCCGCGGACGCTACAACGACGATTGGCCAACGCAAACACCTCGTACGCAAGCCTTCTGGACGATGCCCGGCGCCACGCCGCCCGCCGCTACCTGACCGACCACGACATCCCGATGACTCAGGTCGCCGACCTTCTCGGTCTGTCAGAACAATCGGCGCTTACCCGGTGCTGCAAGCGCTGGTGGGGTATCACCCCGTCGCAGGTCCGTCGAGCCGGCGGTCGATCGCGCATGCCCGACAGCTCGGTTTCGTAGCCGATGATCGGCTGGGACAGTCTTCGAGGAGCACCGAATCGCTCACGGCACAACGCAATCAACATCCCGGCGACAGTCTGTTGATTGACGGAGGGTGATGGTCAGATGCTGCGCGGATCGGCGCCGCCTTGTGCCCCCGTCGCCGTCCGCCGCAGGAGGAAACGGTCGCTGGCAAAGAGGACCGCCGCGACGACGAGCCAGAAGACAAGGACGCCGCCGGTGTTGGCCAGGGCGCGCAGATATCCCAGGCTGGAGACGTCGATGAAGTCGTAGGGGTACCAGTCCACGACGGCGCCGCGTACGAGCGCCACCACGACCCAGGCGATCGGGACGCACAGGCTCAGGAGCAGGCGCCGCCGGGTGAACGACCCGCGCGGCCCGACCAGGAGCCAGCCACCCACGGCGAGGATCGGGTTGACGGTGTGCTGCAGAGTGCTGGCAAACGCCGCGAGGCCGGTGTTCGGGGCCCCACCGGCGAGGAGCAGGTGGAAGACCACTCCGGTGATGACGATGTTGACCAGGCCCGCCACCCGCCAGGCGTGGAAGGCGTCGGAGCGCCGGACCGGCTGAAGGGCGAGCATCAGGCACGTCACGCCGACGATGACGTTGGAGAACGTGGTGAAGAAGAACAGCTGGTTCCACAGGCCGTCCCAGCCGGGGCCGAAGGTCGTGGTGAACCCGGCACCGTCGTAGATCGGGGACTCGCGGTGGTAGGAGGCCCACAGCTCGGCCGCCGTGCCGATCGCGGCTGTCAGGGCGGTCAGTCCGAGCACCGGACGAACCGCCATGCCGCCTGAACGGGCCACCGATGTCGTGGTCGATGTAGTCATGCAGTATCCGTCTCCTGTGTCGTCAACGTTCGGCAGTGTGTCGCTCGCACCACGGCAACAGGCCGCAGTTGGTTGGCTGCGCAGACCGGCGGTGCGCTGGGCCACCTGTGTCAAGAGGTGGCAGGGACAGCTCCGCCCGCAACCAATCCCGCCAGCGCAGTGTCCGCCCGGTCGACAGCCCGCTCGATCAGCGGCGCGTACGCCGCGATCGCCGAATCGACCGCCCCCAGAAGCTGTTCGCCGACCGGAGACACCGCGACGGCGTCGTGCACCGCACCTGCGGAGCTCACAGGCGCGAGTGTCGGCGCCGGTGTCGGTTCACCGTAGGGAATGGTGCGGTCATAGCCGAGGTCGATGTCCGCCCGCAGGGTCGGTTCGAGAGAGTCGGCCAGCGCGGTGAACGCAGTCGTACCCGTGCTCGCACCGAGATCGCGGAGCGGCTGCAGCAGGGGCAGATCGCGCGTCGGGATGGTGATGTAGGTCGTGTCGCCGTAGGTCTGTCGATTGGATTGATCGGCGAGCAGCCCCTGGTACTCGTCCGCCGAGTATCCGTCCGGCCCCGTCCGGGTCGTGGGGATGCCCATCTTGGCTGCTATCGAGCCCTCCATCGTGTCGCTGCCGTGGATGTAGAGGATGCCCAACACGGCATTGGCGACCGCCGGCGCGTTGAAGGGGTCGCGGGGAAAGTCGGCGAACCCGTCGTACTGCATCGCGACATCGAGGGTTTGATATCCGGTGTCGGTTCGGGTGGGGTTACCGAACGTGACGCCCAGCTGCGGAATGGACAGACCTGGAAAACGCGACAGCAGTCCGCCGTTGGGCCGGTACTCGTTGCCGAACAACACGAACTGCACCTGGCCGGGCGGCGGGGCCGAGGGGTCGGCCGCCAGCCGGTTCTTCTCCAACGTGGCAAGCATGGCTCCCTGGGAACCACCGGCAATCACCAGGTTGCCAGTTGGGTCCGCCGCCAGCTGTCGCTCAACGGCCGTCGTGACGGACTCCGAGCCCTCGGCCACCGATTGGTCCAGCGACTTCGCACCGACAAACGGAGCCAGCTCTTCTGGCGTGATCACGGCAACGACGTCGCATGGCGCCTCGCCGCAGGACGTGAACGGGAAGTACAAACGCTCGATGCGGGGAATGTAGACGGGGTCACTGACGGGATCGGGGAGCCCCGTGGACCCGATCACCAGCGCTGTCGGCGCCGAAAGCGCGACGCTGGGTGCCACACCGGCTGACACGCCGAGCAGGGCGGCACCCCCTAGTGCCAGCGCCGCGGTCCTCATACCTCTTGCCGCAGTACTCAATTGTTCGGACCTTCCGCGTGAAGTGATTGCAGAGAGAGTGAAGCAACCACGGGATCAGTCCAGTGTGACGAGGAAAACAAGGCGCCACTTGACCTCGGACGACAACAATTTGACCTTGCGCGTCACACTTGCACGCGGCGGTCGAAGAGCAGCCTCCTGGCGCGGTGATACGGGGATCGACGCGGGCAGACCACCAGACCGCGCAGCCTCGCCTCGCGGTGGAGGTCGGTGCACTGGCAGATCGACTACACGCGGCGGCGACGCAACTTTCCGACCTCCAAGACGAATCGGGTGAAGTCGCTCAACGGCTGCTACTCCAACATCGCATCGGCGAACCCGTGAGCTGCACACCGGAATTCAGTCTTCACGCCGGATCATGGGCACCCCTGGCCACCAAGACCAGGCCGAGGGGCCGGCGCATTCGTCGGGCCCCTTCGACAGCCGACTCAGATCGCGATCAACGCCGCGTTGACGATTACGGCCTGGGTGAACAACGTCCAGTCGTTGATGATGTGCGCACCCGCGGACACCCACAGGTTCT
Source organism: Rhodococcus sp. P4_F5 (assembly GCF_056401315.1). Lineage (NCBI taxonomy): Bacteria > Bacillati > Actinomycetota > Actinomycetes > Mycobacteriales > Nocardiaceae > Rhodococcus > Rhodococcus sp. P4_F5. The sequence continues at coordinate 68,880 of NZ_JBFUJP010000024.1, forward strand.
TGGTCCGAATGTAGGCCAGGGTGAGGACGAGTCGCGCGCCGCCGATGACGATGAAGGCCTGGGCGAAGTTCCAGTCGTAGGTCGGCAGGTGGGCGGCGGCAAACCAGGCGGAACTGATCAGCCAGGCCAGCAGGATCGCGGTCTTGCGAGACACCTTCACCTTGGTGAACAGGAAGTACATGACCGCGAGGAACGGGATGATCGTGAAGACCTCCTCGCCGACCAGCTGGAAGCCGGTGCCCACGTAGAAGGCAACGGTGTCGAGTGCGCCGCCACTGCCGGCCTCCGAGATCGCGTCATTCTCGGCCGCTCCGAACAGGGAACTGACGACCAGCGCGAGGGCGAACGTGACCACCAGGTTGAGTACGGCAAAGCCGATCATGGTGCGGACGTCGCGGCCGTGCACCCGGCGGAACAGCGCCCGCCAGTGATCCCGTGTCACCACCGCCAGCACGCCCAGCGGAATGCCGACGAACAGGATCCGCGGAATCAGTGCCACGAAGTTGTTGGGCTGAGGAATGAGAATGAGTGCCGCGAAACCCACCACCACGGAGGCGAGCACCAGGAGCCACTGGCGCACGGACAGCGCCGCGGGCCTGTCGTTGTAGAAGGGGAAGTCGGCCTCGTCGCGACGTTCGATCAGGTGACCGAACCGCTCGGGTGCCGTTTGCTCCGGAAGCGCGTGTGCGCCGGTGGTGCCACTCATCTGTATGCCCCTTTTGGGTAGTTCGACGCAGGGCGCAATCCTCGCAGCCGGACCCGCGCCACGCGCACCCGGGCCGCCCCGGACCGTCGGCGTGTCGCGTCAGGTGGACGCGCCCGGCCGGGTGCGGACATGCGCGCGTTCGCCCTGCGGGCCGAACAGGCTGAGCATCTCCACCGGCTCGTCGCCGGTGTTGCCGAACCAGTGCGGGGTCCGGGTGTCGAACTCCGCCACCTCCCCCGGCGTCATGACGATGTCGTGCTCGCCGAGCAACAGCCGCAGCCGCCCCGAGAGCACGTACAGCCACTCGTAGCCCTCGTGCACCTGGAGTTTCGGTTCGCCGGCCGGCGTGTGCGGCGGGATCACGTGCTTGAACGCCCTCACCCCRCCGGGCCGCCGCGTCAACGGGATGATCGCCATCCCGTTGCGGCTGATCGGCCGGGCGTGGATCCGCGGATCGCCGGTGGCGGGCGCGTCGACCAGCTCGTCCAGGGGAAGCTGATGGGCGCGCGCCAACGGCAGCAGCAACTCCAGCGTGGGCCGTCGCTGACCGGACTCGAGCCGGGACAGGGTGCTGACCGAGATCCCGGTCGACTCCGACAGCTGTGCGAGCGTCGCACCGCGCTGCAGGCGCAGCACCCGCAGCCGCGGCCCCACCGCGTCGAGGACGTCGTCGAGGGCGTGCGGGTCTTCGTTCATCCCCTCAGTTTGCCGTCTCGGCAACAGAACTTGCCACCGTCCCGTCCGTGGGCGCAGAGTCGGAGCCCACCGACGAGCACGAGGAGCACACATGAACGAGAAGTACGACGTCGTTGTCGTAGGCGGCGGCGCGGCCGGGCTCAGCGGGGCACTGACGCTGGCACGGGCCCGCCGCTCCGTCCTGGTCGTCGACGCCGGCGCGCCGCGCAACGCGCCGGCCGCGCACATGCACAACTACCTGGGCCGCGAGGGCAACGACCCCGCCACCCTGCTGGCCGACGGGCGCGACGAGATCGCCGGCTACGGCGCCGAGCTGGTCACCGCCAGCGTCGCCACGGCCGAGGCGGCGGACGGCGGATTCCGCGTCGAGCTGGCGGACGGCCGCCGGGTGACCTCGCGGCGGCTGCTGGTCACCACCGGGCTGGTCGACGAGCTGCCCGACGTACCGGGCCTGGCACAGCGGTGGGGTCGCGAGGTGCTGCACTGCCCGTACTGCCACGGCTGGGAGGTCCGCGACCAGAGGATCGGCGTGCTGTCCACCGGACCGCTGGCCGTGCACCAGGCGTTGATGTGGCGGCAGTGGAGCGGGGAGGTGACCCTGTTCCTGCACGACGGCCCCGAGCCGACCGCGGACGAGGCCGAGCAGCTCGCCGCCCGCGGCATCGCCGTCGTGGCCGAGAAGGTGACCGGCCTGGAGGTGTCCGAGGACCGGCTCAGCGGCGTGCAGCTGGCCACCGGCGAGCGCGTCGACTGCCGGGCCCTGGTGGTCTCACCGCTCTTCACCGCCCGCGCCGACTTCCTCGCGGGCCTGGGCCTCGAGCCGGCCGAGATGGAAATGGGCGGCCACGTGATCGGCACCCACATCCCCGTCGACGCGATGGGCGCCACCACGGTGCCCGGGGTGTGGGCGGCGGGCAACGTCACCGACCCGCGCGCCCAGGTGATCGGGGCCGCCGCGGCCGGGGTGATGGCCGGCGCCGCGTTGAATGCGGACCTGATCGCCGAGGACACCCGGCTGGCCGTCGCCGCCCGGCGCGACGCCGGTTCGCCTCGGGGACAGCAGGATTCGGCTGTCACGGCCTAGCGAGGCGATCGCGGCCGGCGGTTCATGCCGGCCGCGTCAGCGCGCCTCGTCGCCGGCCTGACGTGCTGCCCGGGCCAGCACCTGCGGGCCGGTGGTCAGCGCCCGCTTCCACGGCGGCACCCCCTCGATCTCCACCTCGATGGACAGGCTCAGCACGGTCCGGATCAGCACGATCAGTCCCAGGATTGCCGCGTCGGTCAGCGACGGTGTGGACGTGACGGTCTTGACGATGTCCGCCGCGACCAGCAGCTCCAGGCCGAGCAGGATTGCCCCGCCGAGGGATTCGCGCAGGGTCTTGAACGCCTGCGCGCCGTCGTCCGTCCGCTTCCAGGTGATCGCGGCGAGGACGAACGCGAAGACGAACCCCACCACCATCGACAGGACCCCGAGTACCTCGAAGGTCTCGGTCGCCAGCTCGAAGAACCTGACTGTGTCCATCTGCCCATCTAATCCGAGGTGACGCTCCCCCGCCCACCGAACCGGCCGGAGTCCCCCGTCCCCAATGTCACATCGGGGATCCCCAAGGGACCCGGTGTGACATTGGGGAGAAGGCGGCGGAGGTCAGCGCAGGGACACGCCCAGCAGCGAGTCCACCGCGTCGGAGACCAGACCGGGCGCCGCCGCGTCGGCGCCGCCGTGCTCGACGGCGCGGCGCGCCCAGCCGTCCACCGCGTCGAGGGCCTTGGGGGTGTCGAGGTCGTCGGCCAGGTGCTGACGCAGCCGAGCGACGGTGTCCTCGGCGTTCTGCGCGGTCGGCCGTGCGGCGGCCCGGCGCCACAGGTCCAGCCGCTGCTCGGCGGCGGTGAGGACTTCGTCCGTCCAGGCCCGGTCGGTCCGGTAGTGACCGGAGAGCAGGCCCAGCCGGATCGCCATCGGGTCGGTGCCCTCGCCCCGCAGCTTGGAGACGAACACCAGGTTGCCGCGGCTCTTGGACATCTTCTCGCCGTCCAGCCCGATCATCCCGGTGTGCACGTAGTGCCGGGCGAAACGCCGCTCCAGGACCAGAGATTCGGCGTGTGCGGCGGAGAACTCGTGGTGCGGGAAGATCAGGTCACTGCCGCCGCCCTGCAGGTCGAACCCGCAGCCGATGCGGTTGAGCGCGATCGCCGAGCACTCGATGTGCCAGCCGGGCCGGCCCGCACCGAAGGGCGACGGCCAGGACGGCTCGCCCGGCCGCTGCGCCCGCCACACCAGGGCGTCGAGCGGGTCCCGCTTGCCGGGGCGGTCCGGGTCGCCGCCGCGCTCGGCGAAGAAACGCTCCATGGTCTCGCGGTCGTAGCCCGACTCGTAGCCGAACTGCTCGGTGGCGTCGGCCCGGAAGTAGACGTCCGGGTACTCGGCGTCCTCCACCACGTACGCGGCCCCGGCGGCGAGCAGCTTCTCCACCATCTCGACGACCTCGTTCACGGACTCGACCGCGCCGATGTAGTCGCGCGGCGGCAGCACCCGCAGCGCCTCCATGTCCTCGCGGAACAGCGCGGTCTCGCGCATGCCGAGCACCACCCAGTCCTCGCCGTCGCGCTCGGCCCGCTCGAACAGCGGGTCGTCGACGTCGGTGACGTTCTGCACGTAGTGCACCTCGTGCCCGGCGTCGCGCCAGAGCCTGTTCACCAGGTCGAAGGCGAGGTAGGTCGCCGCGTGACCGAGGTGGGTCGCGTCGTACGGGGTGATCCCGCAGACGTACATCGTGGCGACGGCGCCCGGCGTGACGGGCCGGACCCGGCGGTCCGCGGTGTCGAAAAGGCGCAGGGGCGGACCCTGACCGGGGACGGTGGGAACGGCAATGTCGGACCAGGACTGCATGGCCCCGAGCCTATCCGAGGCCCGGACACGCGATCCGCACGAGTCGGTCCAAGAAGGTGGTCCCGACTCCGACCGCTCAGGTCCGCCGCCCGAGTCGCGCGGCAAGCGTGGGACCGATCACAGCCAGCGACGACGGCTCGATCATCTCGTTGTGCCCGCAGTCGACCGGGCACTCGTCGATGGCGCCGGTGACGAGCGGCCGCCACTCCTGCGCCGTGCGGTCGGTGTCTCCCTCCTGCCCGCGCTGCGCCGGGAACACCAGCAGGTCGCCGTCGAAGACACCCGGCACGAAGCGGTGCACCAGCAGTCGTGAGTGCGCGTAACCGTCGTTGATCCGCTCGAGGTGTGCCGCGGTGATCCCCTCGTTCCCGAGGAACTCGCCCAGCATGCGCGCCGCGGAGTCGTAGGTCAGGTCCCGATGTTCGTCGGGCGCTCCGACGTCCAGCCCGAGACCGCGCAGCAGTTCCGCGAGCTCGAGCCGTCCGAGCATCGGGTCCGCGCCGTCGTCCGGGTAACTGTCCATGACCGCCAGGGTCGAGACGGACTCGCCCTGGCGCTGCAGCTCGACAGCCATCGCGTGCGCGAGGACGCCGCCGAGGGACCAGCCGAGCAGGTCGTACGGTCCCTCGGGAGCGATCGCGCGAATCTCGTCGACGTACCGACGCGCGAGCTCCCCGATCGATCCGTAGGCCGGCCCGCCGGTGATCGCGGGCAACTGCAGGCCGAACACGGGGCGTTCGGCGGGTATGTACCGGACCAGTCCGGCGTACCCCCAGGACAACCCGATTCCGGGATGAACGCAGAACAGCGGGCGGCCGGTTCCGGTGCCGCGCAGCGGAATCACGACCCGGAGGGCGTCCTCGACCCCGACGGCGGCCGTCGCGCCGATCCGGCCTGCCATTCCGGCTGGGGTCGGATCCAGGAAGAGCATCTGGAGCGAGACGTCCCGTCCGAGGCGCTCGCGGAGGTCGGTCACCGCGCGGGTCGCCAGCAGCGAGTTGCCGCCGCGGTCGAAGAAGCTGTCGTCGGCGCCGATCCGCTCCACCCCCAGGACCGCGGCGAATGCCGATGCGACCGCAGACTCCACCGGACCCGCGGGTTCCCGGAACGCGGTCGCGGCAGACGCGAACTCCGGGGTCGGCAGCGCGTCGCGGTCGAGCTTGCCCGTCGGGGTGAGCGGGACCCGGTCGAGCACCGTCACCGACGCCGGGACCATGTAGCTCGGAAGTCGCTGCGCCACCCCGCGTCGGAGCTCGTCGGGCTCGAGGTGCGCGTCCCCGGCCGCGCGCACGTACGAGCACAGCAGCGTCTCGCCCGCCGGCCCGGTACGGGCGATCGTCACCGCGAACCCGACGCCCGCCTGCGCGGTCAGCGCGGCATCCATCTCGGCGGGTTCGATGCGGAAGCCGCGAACCTTCACCTGGAGGTCGCTGCGGCCGACGTACTCGAGCGCGCCGTCGGTCCGTCGACGGACCAGGTCACCCGTGCGGTAGATCCTGGCACCGGGCGAGCCGAACGGATCGGCGACGAAGTGGCCGGCCGTCAACGTCGGCCGACGGTGGTAGCCGCGGGCGAGGGCCGGCCCCGCGACGTACAGCTCCCCCACCACGCCACGCGGCACCGGGTGCAGGCGCGCGTCGAGCACCCGCTCGGACACGCCGCGGATCGGCCCGCCGAGCGTGATCGGCGCGCCCGGGGTCATCGGATCGCTGATGTTCGCCATGATCGTGGTCTCGGTGGGGCCGTACGCGTTGAGCATCGTGCGGTCCGGCGCCCATCGCGCGACCAGTTCCGGGGGGCACGGTTCACCGGCGACGACGAGTGTGCGGAGCGAGTCGAGCCCGTCGGGATCCACCGACGCCAGCGCGGTCGGGGTCAGGAATCCGTGGGTGACGCGGCCGGCCTCCAGGGCTGCGGCCAGATCGGTGCCCCCGTAGACGTCCGGCGGGACGACCACCATGGTCGCGCCCGCACACAGCGCCATCACGATCTCGAACACCGACGCGTCGAAGCTCGGGGACGCGAAGTGCAGGGTGCGGGCGCCGGGAGTGACGTTCAGGCGGGTGCGCTCCTCGGCGGCGAGGTTCGCGAGGCCCCGGTGGGTGAGCACGACGCCCTTCGGGATGCCGGTCGACCCGGACGTGTAGATCAGGTACGCGGGGTTCTCTGCCCTCAGGGGGCGGATCCGCTCGGCGTCGACGACCTCCGTGTCCGACATGCCTGCGACCACCGTGGTGGTGTCGGCGTCGTCGAGCACCACCCAGTCGAGGTCGTCCGGCAGACGACTGCGCGCCCCGGCGACGGTCACCCCCAGCACCGCGCCGGAGTCGTCCAGCATGTGCTCGATCCGGCCGGCCGGGTACTCCGGGTCGACCGGCAGGAAGGCCGCCCCGGTCTTCGCGACCGCCCACACCGCGAGCACCGACTCGAACGACCGCGACAACCCGAGCGCGGCGTAACGCTCCGGCCCGGCGCCGCGGCCGATCAGCATCCGCGCCAGCCGGTTCGACCGCCGGTCCAGCTCGCCGTACGACACCTCGTCGCCGTCGTAGGCGACCGCGACCGCATCGGGATCCTGCCCGGCGTGGGCCAACAGCCCCGGCAGCAGCATCTCCGGGGCGTCGGGGCCGCCGTGCGCCGGCGTGAGGTCGCGTTGTTCGTCGTCGCGCAGGATCCCCAGGTCACCGACCGCGCAGTGCGGATCGGCGAGCGCGGATTCGAGGACCCGGAGGAACCGTTCGGCGAAACCGCGCACGGTGTCGGCGTCGAACAGGTCCGCGGCGTACTCGATGCTTCCGGCGATGCCGGCCGGGGCGCCCGAGCCGTCGAACTGTTCGGCGAGCACGAACTCGAGGTCCTCCTTCACCACACCGGACGGCGGGGCGAGGCCCTCGACGGTCAGGCCCGGCAGGTCGAGGCGGGCCCGCGTGTCGTTCTGGAACTCCAACGCCACCTGGAAGATCGGGGAGTACGCGGTCGAGCGCGGCGGATCGAGCGCCTCGACCACCCGCTCGAACGGAATGTCGGCGTGCCCGAACGCGCCGAGATCCACCTCCCGCACGGCGGCGACCAGATCGGCGAACGACTGCGCGGCCTCGATCCGGGTGCGCAGCACGAGCGTGCCGACGAGCATTCCCACCAGGTCGTCGAGAGCCGATTCCCCGCGGCCCGCGACCGGGGTGCCGATCACGATGTCGCCGGTGTCGCCGAGACGGCTCAACAACACTGCGAGCGCGGCATGCACCGTCATGAACACGCTCGTCCCGTGCCGCCGGGCGAACTCCTCGATCCCGCGGTGCAGCCGCGGTTCGATCGCGAAGCCCGTTCGGCCGCCGCGGAACGACTGCTGGGGTGGGCGTGGCCGATCGGTCGGCAGCCCCAGTAGATCCGGTGCCCCCGTGAGCGTCAACGTCCAGTAGTCGAGTTGCCGCGCGGCCACCGACCCGGGGTCGTGGTCGTCACCGAGCAGCCGGCGCTGCCACAGCGTGTAGTCGGCGTACTGCACCGCGAGCGGCGACCACTCGGGCGCGCGGCCCGCCGCCCTCGCGGCGTACGCGCGGACCAGGTCCCGGGACAGCGGGCCGGTCGAGAACCCGTCGACCGCGATGTGGTGGGCCACCAGCACCAGGACGTGCTCGTCGGCACCGCGCACGAACAGCGCGCCACGTATCGGCACCCGGGCGGTGACGTCGAAACCGGCGGACACCTCGGCGTGGATCCGCCGGGCCAGCTCGTGCTCGTCGGCGACCGGCACCGGCCGAATGGCGGGCGCCGCCTCGGCCGCCGGGCAGATCTGCTGAACCGGGCCGTCGCGCCCGACCGGGAAGACGGTGCGCAGCGACTCGTGCCGGTCGACGACGTCGGCCAGCGCCGCGTCGAGGGCCTCGACGTCGAGTGCACCCGACAGGCGCACCACGAGGGGGACGTTGTACGCGGGCGAGGCCGGGTCGAACTGGTTGATGAACCACATCCGCTGCTGCGCGGGCGACAGCGGCACCTCGTCGGGCCGTTCGGTCGCCTCGAGGACGGGACGGCCGGACGCGCCCGCCGCCCCGTGTTCGATGCGCTCGGCCAGCGCCGCCGCGGTCGGCGCGGCGAAGAGCGCGCGGACCCCCAGATCGATGCCGAGGGTCTCCCGGAGCCGGGCGACTACGCGCGTCGCGGACAGCGAATTGCCGCCGAGTTCGAAGAAGTCGTCGCCGGTGCCCACCCGGTCCACCTCGAGCACCGTCGCGAACACCTCGGTCACCGCCTCCTCCATCGGGTTGGTCGGCGACCTGAACACCTCCGCGGCGTGACCGGACTCGGGATCGGGCAGCGCGCGGCGATCGAGCTTCCCGGTGGGCGTGAGCGGGATGTCGTCGAGCACCACGATCGACGTCGGCACCATGAAGCCGGGGACCTGCGCGGCCAACCGCGCCCGGAGGTCGTCGACGGCGATGTCCCGGCCGCCGGCCGCTGCCACGTAGGACACCAGCACGGTGTCGCCGCCCGGCCCCGGGCGCCCGAGCGTGGCCGCGAACCGCACGTCGGGATGTGCCGCCAGCACGGCGTCGATCTCGCCGAGTTCGATGCGAAAGCCTCGGACCTTCACCTGGAAGTCGCTGCGGCCGCGGTACTCGAGCTTCCGGTCCGGGGTCCACACCCCGACGTCGCCGGTGCGGTACATCCGCCCGCCGGCCTCGCCGAACGGGTCGGCGACGAAACGTCCGGCGGTCGTACCGGCCCGCCGGTGGTAGCCGCGGGCCAGGCCCGGGCCGGCGATGTAGACCTCGCCCTCGACGCCCGCCGGCACCGGCTGAAGTCGCGCGTCCAGCACCGTCTCGGCGACGCCGCGGATCGGCCCGCCCAGCGGAATCGGCGCGACTCCCGGCACACAGTCCTCGATGTTCACGACGATCGTGGTCTCCGTCGGCCCGTACACGTTGACCATTCGTCGCTGCGGCATCCAGTCCGCGATGAGTTCCGGCGGCCACGCCTCCCCGCCGACCATCACGCACTGCAGATCGTCGAGCCCGGTCGGGTCGATCGAGGCGAGCGCGGCCGGCGTGATGAAGGCGTGGGTGACGCGCTGCTTCTTCAGCACCGCGGCCAGATCCGCGCCGCCGTAGACGGTGCGGGGCACGATCACCATGGTCGCGCCCGCCGCGAAGCACAACAGGTACTCGAGCAGCGAGACGTCGAAGCTGGGGGACGAGAAGTGCAACGTCCGGGAGCCCGCGGTCACCGCGCACCGATCCCGCTGCTCGTCGGCGTAGTTCCCCAGGCCCCGATGAGTCAGGGTGACGGCCTTGGGCACGCCGGTGGATCCGGAGGTGTAGATCAGGTAGGCGGGATTGTCGACCCGCAGCGGCGCCGTGCGCTCGGTGTCGGCCACCGGCGCCGGCGATCGCGAAGCGCAGTCCGCGGCGAATCCGGGGTCGTCGAGCGTCAGCCACGGCAGCGTGTCGGGCAGCCGGTGCCGGTGCGCCGCGACGGTGAGCCCGACGACGGCACCGGAGTCGGCGAGCATGTGCTGCACCCGTTCGGCGGGATAGTCCGGGTCCACCGGGACGAACGCGGCCCCGGTGCGGGCCACCGCCCACATCGCGAGAACCGATTCGACGGACCGTGGAACACCCAGCGCCACGTACGTTTCCGGCCCCACACCGTGGTCGATCAGCGCCCGTGCGACCCGGTTGGACCGGGCGTCGAGGTCCGCGTAGGTGAGCTCGCGCCCGTCGGCGACCAGCGCGATCGCCTCCGGGTTGCGGGCGGCCGCGGCCGCGAGGATCTCCGGGAGGGTGCGGGCCGCGCCGCGCGGACCTCCCCGCACCGGCGCCAGCACCCGGCGTTCGTCCGCGGTCAGCAGGTCCAGTCCGGCCAGGCGCCGCCCCGGATCGTCGCCGATCGCGCGCAGGACGTGCAGCAGTCGGCGGGCGGCGGCGTCGACCGCGGTCTGTCCGAGGAGGTCCGGGCGGAACTTCATCGTCAGGCGCAGACGGTCGGTCGTGGACGCGACCACGCTCAGCGGGTAGTGGGCGGAGTCGCGGACCTCGATGCCGGTCACCCGCATCCCCGCGATGTCGGCGTCCGCGGACAGCTCGCCGGGCACGGGATAGGACTCGAACACGGTGAGCGTGTCGAAGCCGGCACCCGGTCCCGCCGCGCCCTGGATGTCGGTGAGCCCGACGTGGTAATGGTCGAGCAGCGACGACTGCTCCGCCTGCACCCGGTCGAGCAACGCGCCCAGAGTCTCCGCGGGATCGAGCCGGATCCGGACCGGCACGGTGTTGATGAACAGCCCGATCATCGACTCGATGCCGGGCACGTGCGGGGGCCGCCCGGACACCGTGCTGCCGAACACGACGTCGTCGCGGCCGGTGAGAAGTCCGAGGACGATCGCCCACCCGACCTCGACGACGGTGTTGAGCGTCAGCCCGCGCTCACGTGCGAGGGCCCGCAGCCTCGCGGTCGTCTCGACGTCCAGCTCGTAAGGCAGGTCCCGCGACGGGGTGGACTGCGCGGTCGTGGCGGACCCGGCGCGGACCAGCAGGGTCGGCTCCTCCTGCCCGTCGAGGGCGTCGCTCCACGCGCGCAGCGCCGCCGACCGGTCCTGCGCCGCGAGCCATTCGAGGTAGTCCCGGTGCGGGCGCACCCGCGGCAGCGCGGAGGGGTCACCGTCGGTCGCGTAGAGGACGACGAGCTCGGCGAGCAGCAGCGGCGTCGACCACCCGTCGAGCAGGATGTGGTGGTTGGTCAGGACCAGTCGGCTCGTGCCACCGGGCATGCGCACCAGACGAATTCGCAGCAGCGGCGGCGACGCCATGACGAACGGGCGGGTGCGGTCCTCGGCCAGGATCTCGGCGAACCGCTCCGACGCCGCCGGCTCGGCGGACGCGCGCAGGTCCGTCTCCGCCCAGGGCGCGGCCACCCCGTCCTGGACGATCTGCACGGCCTCCCCCTCCGGCGCCCGCACGAATCCCGTCCGCAGGTTCGCGTGCCGGTCCAGCACGCCCTGGACCGCACGCCGCAGTCGCCGGGAGTCGACGACGCCGCCGAGGGTGAGGATCAGCTGCACCAGGTACGCGTCCACCGAGGTGTCGGCCAGTTCGGCGTGAAAGAACAGGCCGCGTTGCATCGGAGTCAGCGGCCACACGTCGGACAGCGACGGGAACCGGTCCTCGAACCGCTCGACCGCGGACTGGTCCAGGTGCACCAGATCCAGATCCGACGGCGTCCGACCGCCCGCACCCGGCGCGTCCGCCCGCGCGACCACCGCGCGTGCCGCGACTATCCACCCCTGCGCCAGCCGCTGCACGTCCGCGGCATCGAGCACACGGCGTGGGAACGCCCACGTCGCCTTGATCCGCGGGCCGTCCGGGCCGGGCACCGTCACCGCGTTGACGTCGATCGCGAATGCCACCGGCAGACCGGCCGCGACGGCGTCGTGCAGGCCGGACTCCGTGACGGGAAGCCAACTTCCGTCTCCGCGCGGATCGGAGCCGCCGACGAGTCGACCGAGGTAGTTGAAGCTGATCTCGGGCTCGGGCAACCGGCTCAGCTCGGGCCGGGTCTCGTCGTTCAGGTACCGGAGCAGTCCGTACCCGATCCCGTGGTCGGGCACCGCGCGCAGTTGCTCCTTGACCGCCTTCACCGCCGCACCGGCGGCGGCGCCACCGCCGAGGGCCTCCTCGACGTCGACGCCCGACAGGTCCAGGCGCACCGGGTAGATCGACGTGAACCACCCCACCGTGCGGGACAGGTCGGCGCCCGGCACCACCTGGGGCTCCCGGCCATGTCCCTCGAGCGCCACCGCGACGTCGTCGGTCAGGGCGCCGCGACCACGCAGCCAGTGCACGAGCGCGAGGGCCAGCGCGGTGAGCAGACCGTCGTCGACTGCGCCGTGGAACACCCGCGGCACCGTCGTCGTCAGGCCCCGGGTCACGTCGGCCGGCAGTTCCACCTCGACGCGCTCGACGGTGCCGGCCACGTCGACCGACGGATCGAGCTCGCGCGCAACGCGTCCCGCCGGCGCTCGGGGGACCGCCGACAACCACCGGTCCAGCTCGCCGGCGCGCTCCCGCGCCGCCCGCACGAGCCCGTCCGCCCACGTCCGCATCGACGTGCCGGTCGCCGGCAGGTCCGGTTCCGCGCCGTCCGAGGCCTGCGTGCAGGCGATCGCGAGGTCGGGGATCAGGATCCGCCACGACACCCCGTCGACCACGAGGTGGTGGGCGACGACGAGCAGCCGGGCCGCGTCTCCCCCGACGAGGTGCACGAACTGGATCATGATGCCGGACTCCGGATCCAGCAGATCCGCGGCCGCTTCCAGCGCGTCGCGGGCGGCCGCGGTGAAGCCCGCTCCGGCAACGGTGTCGACCGGGATCCGCCGCACGGCCGTGTCGGCGGGCACCGCACCCGGCGGTCGCACCTCGAGCCGCCATCCGGACGCCGAGCGGGCGTCCGGACGCAGCCGGGACCGCAGCATGTCGTGCCGGTCCAGGACCGCGCCCACCGCGCGCGTCAGGGTGTCGCCGTCGATTCCGGCGGGCACCTCGAGCAGGACCGACTGCGAGAAGCGACGGAAGTCGCCACCACCCGGCGCTCCCCCGCGCTCGACCATCCAGCGCATGATCGGTGTGAGGGGAACGTCGCCGACGCCGCCGCCCGGCAGTTCCGGCAGCTCGACGACGTCGTCGGGGTCGGTGCGGTCGGCGACCCCGACGAGGCCCGCGACGGTGGGGCGCTCGAACACGTCGCGCGGCGTGAACGTCACCCCCGCGGCCTTCGCCCGGGACACCAGTTGGATGGACATGATCGAGTCGCCGCCGAGCCCGAAGAAGGAGTCGTCGGCACCGACCGTCTCGACGCCGAGGATCTCCGCGAACAGCTTCGCCAGCACGCGCTCGGTGCCGGCGCCGGGCGCCCTCCCACCGACGGTCTCGGGTCGCGGTTCGGGGAGCGCGGCGCGGTCGAGCTTGCCGTGCGCGGTGATCGGGAACTCCGCGAGGACCGTCGTCACCGACGGCACCATGTGTCCGGGCAGCCGACGGCCGACGGCCTCGGCGACCGCCACCGGGTCGAGGCGGGCGCCGGGCTCCGGGACCACGTACGCGACCAGCCGCGCGCCGCCGTCGACCTGTCCGGGTTGTGCGAGCACGACCGCGGACGCGACACCCGGAACCGCGGACAGCGCCGACTCGACCTCCCCGGGCTCCACCCGGAATCCCCGGATCTGGACCTGGGAGTCGCTGCGCCCCAGGAACTCGAGCTCGGCGCGCGAGGTCCACCGGGCCCGATCGCCGGTGCGGTACATCCGGCTCGACGCCGCGAACGGGTCGGCGACGAAGCGTCCCGCGGTCAGTCCGGGCCGTCCCCGGTATCCCCGCGCCACCTGCGGACCCGACACGTACAACTCGCCCGCGACCCCGAGCGGTGCGGGACGCAGGCGCTCGTCGAGCACCCACACCCGCACCCCGGGAAGTCCGCCGCCGATCACCGACCCGGTGGGGCGCGGCCCGGTGACCGCCGCGACGTCGATCACCCGCCACGTCACGTGCACGCAGGTCTCGGTGATGCCGAACATGTTCACCAGAGCCGGTGCGTCGCACCCGTGCCGGTCGACCCAGGGGGCGAGCCGGGCGACGTCCAGCGCCTCGCCGCCGAACACCACCCAGCGGAGCGCGAGGGTGCCGCCGTCGGCCGAGGCATCGGCCCGCGCGAACTGGTAGAAAGACGACGGCGTCTGGCTCAGCATCGTCACCGACTCGGCCACCAGCAGGCGCCGCAGCTCGTCCGGGGACCGCGCGGTGTCATGCTCGACGACGACCAGCCGGCCGCCGAACCCCAAGGCCCCCCACAGTTCCCACACCGCGAAGTCGAACGCGAACGAGTGGAACATCGTCCACACGTCGGCCGCGCCGAAGCCGAGCACGGCGCGGGCTCCGGTCAGCAGCGTCACCGCGTTCCGGTGGGTCACCGCGACGCCCTTGGGCCTACCGGTCGAACCCGACGTGTAGATCACGTAGGCGACGGAATCCGCGTGCAGCGGACCGGTGCGGTCGGCGTCGGTCACCGGCGCGGTGTCCCGCGCGTCGAGCTGTGCGCGGACGTCGGGGTCGTCGAGACGCACCACGGGCGCGTCGGCACCGCCGTCGCTGACGCTGCCGCCGCCGAGATCCGACGGCGCGCTCGCGTCGACCAGCACGCAGGCCGGTGCCGCGTCGTCGAGCATGAATCCGATTCGCGCCGCCGGATACGACGGGTCCACCGGCAGGTACGCCGCACCCGACCGCGCGACCCCGACCAGYGCGGCCACCAGGTCCGCCGACCGGTCCATCATCACGGCGACCACCGACTCCGGACCGATGCCGCGGTCGATCAGCCAGCGCGCCAGCCGGTTCGAACGCTCGTCGAGCTCGCGGTACGTCACCCGCATGCCCGTGGCGACCACGGCGATCGTGTCCGGGCCGGCGGCGGCCGCCGCCGCGAACAGGTCCGGCAGCGTCCCGTTCACCGGCACCGCCGGCAGCGTCCCGTCCGCCGCCGCGGCC